>DASVHS010000693.1:0-5674 GCA_036382495.1 Thermoanaerobaculia bacterium
CGTTCATAGGCGAAGAGGATCTGCTGCGCTCACGCGGCGTTCAGCTCGAAGTCGTGCAGGACAAGACGTGCATTCGCATGATGCGCGAATTCATTCAAGCGCACCCGAAGATCTGGAACGAAGATATCGGGGAGTGACCCAAGGCCCCAGGCCCTAGGCCCTAGGCCTTAGGCCCTAGGGGTTTAGTTTAGTTTAGTTTCTAGCTCCTAGGGCCCAGGGCCTAGCGCCTAGGGCCTCCACTCCTCCATCATCTTCACGAAATCGTTGAAGAGATAGAACGAGTCGTGTGGGCCTGGTGCGGACTCCGGGTGGTACTGCACCGCAAACGCAGGCTCGTTGCGATGGCGGAAACCTTCCAGCGTCTGATCGTTCAAGTTGATATGCGTGAACTCGACGTCGTGTTCACGCAAAGAATCGGGATCGACGGAGAAGCCGTGGTTCTGCGCCGTGATCTCGACGCGCCCGTTGCGCAGGTCCTTGACCGGGTGATTTCCGCCGCGATGGCCGAACTTCAGTTTGTAGGTGCGGCCGCCCAGCGCCAATCCGAGGAGCTGGTGGCCGAGGCAGATGCCGAAGATGGGGATTTTGCCGATGAGCTGGCGGATGTTGTCCTGCGCGTACGTGACCGGCTCCGGATCGCCGGGACCATTCGATAAAAGGACGCCGTCGAACTTCTGGCCGAGGATGTCCTTCGCCGATGTCTTCGCCGGGAACACCGTCACGTCGCACGATTGACCCTTGAGCTGCCGCAGGATGTCGCGTTTGACGCCATAGTCGTACACGGCGACGCGGTACTTTGCGGCGTTCGAGTGTTTCTCGAATTCAAACGACTTCTCCGTGCTCACGCGGTTCACGAGGTCGAGTCCGTTCATCGACGGGGCGCGTCTCACTTCGGCGAGCAGGTCCTCGACCGATCGTGATTCCGTCGTGATCATTCCGCGCATCGCGCCTTCGTTGCGGATCTTGCGCGTCAGCGCGCGCGTGTCGATGCCGGCGATCGCCGCGACGCGATGCTCCGCGAAGTAGCCGCCGATCGAAGTCTCCGCATGTGAGCTCGACGGCTCCGCGATCGCATCGCGGACGACGAAACCGGCCACCTGCGGCTTTTCGCTCTGCGCCACGACCGCCTCGATGCCGTAGTTGCCGATGTGCGGGTACGTCATCACGACGATCTGGAACCGGTACGACGGATCGGTGGAGATCTCCTGATATCCGGTGAGCGAGGTGTTGAAGACGACTTCACCGATCGACGTCTCGGTCGATCCGAATGTTTCGCCTTCGTAAACGGTGCCGTCTTCGAGAATGAGGCGGGCGGGCATTGGGAGCATTATAGGGACGAGGAGGTCGTCCATGCCTCATGTCAATTACATCGCCGTCGTCGTCGCCGCCGTCGCCATCTTCATCCTCGGCGGACTCTGGTACTCGCCGATGCTGTTCGCGAAACGCTGGGTCAAGCTGATCGGCAAGACCGAGGAACAGTTGAAAGCCGGGCAGTCCGCGCCGGCGCCGCTCATGTTTCTCACAGCCTTTGTCTGCGGGTTCCTCGTCTCATTCGTGCTCGCCGTCGTGTTGAATCACTTCGTCAACATGAACGCTCTGCGTGGCGCGGAAGTCGGCGCGGGCTGCTGGCTCGGGTTCGCTGGCGCAACGACGTTCTCGAACGTGATCTTCGCGCAGCAGCCGAAAGAGCTCTGGCTGATCAACTCCGGCTACAACCTGGTCTCGTTCGTCGTCGCCGGCGTCATCGTCGGCGCCTGGCGCTAGCGAACCTCGGTCATTCGTGTCGCAGCGCCTCGACCGGATCGAGGCGCGCGGCACGCGACGCCGGGACGATCGTCGCCAGAAACGAGACGACGAGTGAGAACGCCGCGATGATGGCCAGGTCGCGCCCGCGCGTCACGAACGGAATCGACGACACGAAATACACCTCGGCGATCTCCGGCGGGAACGACACCAGCCGGTAGCGCGTGATGATCCAGCAGACCGAGACGCCGATGAGGATTCCGCCGGCGGTGCCGACGAATCCGACCATCGCGCCGTACCAGAGGAAGATGCTGCGCACGAGTCTCTGCTCCGCCCCCATCGACGTCAGGATTCCGATCTCCCTGCGCTTCTCGTGGACCGTCATGATCAGCGTCGAGACGATGTTGAACGTCGACACGAACACGATCAGCCCGATCACGATGAAGAGGACGAGCTGCTGGATCGCGAGCATCGAGAAGAGCTGGCGGTTCATGTCGCGCCAGTCGCTCACCGCGTAACGGTGATCGGTGCGCCGGCTGATCTCGTTGACGACTGGCGTGAGATCAGCGCCGTCGCTGAGTTTCACCTCCACGAGATTCGCCGCATCGTTCGAGCCGAGCAGTTGCTGCGCATCGCGGAGGTCGAGGAAAAGCCAGCGCGCGTCGTATTCATAAAAGCCGGTGTCGAACACGTTCGTCACGACGAACGTCGCCGTACGCGGCAGAAAACTGCCGGACCGCTCCGTCGGAACCGTGACGCTGATCGCGACACCTTTGCGCACGCCGAGTTTCGCGGCGAGATATTTTCCGACCGACACGCCGCGCTCGCCTTCGCTCGTCACGAATCCGTTCGAGCCGATCACCTTCGCAAGCATCGGCGACGTCTTCGACCGCGATGACTCGATGCCTTTGATCATGACTTCGGATCCCGTCGAATTGCGCTCCGTCGTGATCACCGCCTGCTGAAAGACGACCGGCGAGGCTTCGGCGACGCCCGGCGTGCCGCGGATGACCGCCAGCACCGCATCCGGATTCGTGATCGGCCCGCCGACCGAGTAGACGAACACCTCCGCGTTCCCGCCGAGAAGTTTGCGTTGAAGGTCGCGGCGATAACCGGTCATGAGCGCCATCGAGATCACGAGCGCCATCACACCGATGACAAGCCCGAAGACCGAGACACTGCCGACCGCTGACACGAGCGCGTCCGAGGGGCGGCGGAGGTAGCGGAATGCGATGAGACGAGCTAGTGACATGGGCCCTAGCAACATAGCAGCATGTCATCCCGAGCGTGAGCGAGGGACCTTGGTGGGAGGGAGGCCGGCCTCCCCACGCCCGGGTCCCTCGCTCCCGCTCGGGATGACATAGGATCGCGGCCCATGAAGCGCGCGCTCTTACTCATCATCCTCATCGCCGCCACCGCCGCCGCCCAGCCCACCCCGTCTGCATTTCTAAAACTGAATATCGGCGCGGACCGCGTCCTCGCCGACTATCGGCAGATCGTTTCGTACTTTCGCGCGCTCGAGTCGGCGTCGCCGAAACTGAAAGTCGAGACCCTCGGCAAGACGACGCTCGGCGAGGAGATGGTCATGGCCATCATCTCGTCGGAGCAGAACATGAAGAATCTGCCGCGGCTTCGCGAAATTGCGGCGCGGCTCGCCGATCCGCGCGGACTCAGCGACGACGAAGCCAATCGACTTGTCGCCGAGGGGAAGACGATTGTCCTGGTGACGTGCAATATCCATTCGACGGAGATCGCGTCGAGCCAGATGGCGATGGAATGGGCGCACGATCTCGTCACGGCGAACGATCCCGAGACGAAGCGCAGGCTCGACAACGTCGTCCTGCTGCTGGTGCCGTCGTTGAATCCCGATGGCCAGATCATGGTCACCGACTGGTACCGCAAATATCTCGGCACAAAGTACGAGGGCGGCGACCTGCCGTGGATCTACCACCACTACACGGGCCACGACAACAATCGCGACTGGTTCATGCTCACGCAGATCGAGACGAAGAACATGAGCCGCGCGGTCTATCACGAGTGGTTCCCGCAGATCTTCGTCGACGAACATCAGATGGGATCGAACGGACCGCGGATGTTCATCCCGCCGTTCGCCGATCCCGTCGACCCTGATGTGAACCCTCTGATCTGGCGCGAGGTCAACATCATCGGCTCGAACATGGCGTTCCGGCTCGAGCAACGGCACAAGAGCGGTTTGATCTACGGCTATTCGTTCGATGCGTACTGGCTCGGCGGAACGCGCAACACGGGATGGTGGAAGAACATCACCGGCCTGCTGCTCGAAACCGCGTCCGCGCGCGTCGCGACGCCGATGTACATCGAGCCGACGGAACTGCGCGGCGGCACGAAAGGACTCATCGACTACAAGGCCACGATTAATCATCCGAATCCGTGGAAGGGCGGCACGTGGCGGATGCGCGACATCATGGATTACGAGCGCATCGCATCGGACGCGCTTCTCGAAACCGCGGCCGACCGGCGCGCCGATTTTCTGCGCGATGTGCTGACCCGGGCCCGTGAAGCGATCGCCGACGCGACGCCGCGCGAGGCCTGGCGCGTCCCGAAGCAGCAGCGCGACTGGCCGACCGCACAGCAGATGACCGCGCTCCTCGTCGAGCACGGCGTCGAAGTCCGTCAGGCGCCGAACGGCGATTACTGGATCCCGATGGCGCAGCCGTACGGACGCTTCATCACGGAGATGCTGACGCCGCAGCGGTATCCGGAAGTGCGGCTGCAGCCGGGAAAGGAAATTCTGCGGCCGTACGACATCGCGACGTGGACGCTGCCGCTGCAGATGGGAGTCACCGTCGAGCACACGACGATCCCCGAGGGATTGAATCTGCAACCGGTTACGGCGATCAAACCGGAGACGAAGGAAGTCATCCGCCGCGGCGAGAAATACAGAAAGCCCCGAGTGGCCGTGTACAAACCGTGGGGCGCGTACAACGATGAAGGATGGACGCGGTGGGTGCTCGACACCTACGGCTTCGCGCCGAAGTCACTCACACCGCCGGAGATGAAGGGACAGCTGCCGTTCGACGCGATCATCCTGCCCGATGTGCCGAAGAACGCGATCGCGACCGGCAAGCGTAGCGGTGGTGGTGAAGAAGGCGGTGGCGCCGGCGCTTATGAAGCCGAGATGCCGCCCGAGTATCGCGGCGGGCTGGGAACCGAAGGCCTCAATTCACTGAAGACGTTCGTCGAGAACGGCGGAACGCTCATCGCGTTCGCTGCCGCGTGCGACTACGTCATCGACAACTTCAACATCCCCGTTCGCAACGTCATGACTCGCGTACCGGCGACCGACTTCTCCGTGCCCGGCTCACTCGTGCGACTCAACGTGCGCCAGGATCATCCCGTGACCGCCGGCATGCCGTCTCAAGTCGCCGCGTTCATCGACAAAGGTATCGCATTCGAGACCACCGAGCCCGCGACCGACACGCAGCGCTGGGTGCTGGCAACGTATCCGAACGATCCGCGCGACATTCTTCTTTCCGGCTGGATCAGCGGCGAAGAGAAGCTGACCGGAAAAGCCGCCGCCGTCGCCGTCACCTACGGCAAAGGCAAGATCGTGCTCCTCGGCTTTCGCGCGCAGAACCGCGGGCAGACGCACGCGACGTTTCCGTTCGTGTTCAACTCGCTGTACTGGTCGGTCCAGTAGGAGTGCGGCGGCTCGCCGCCGCCGTGGAGTGCGGCGGCTTGCCGCCGCCGTGGATTGCCGCGGCTTGCCGCGGTGGAAGCAGAGCGGCAGCGAGCTGCCGCAATCCATGGCTGCGGCAAGCCGCAGCACTCCAATATGACATCAGCGCAGCATCCCGTTCCTCAAAATCCTCGAGATCTCGTGGACCACTTCGTCAGTCTCCTTGCCGAAGTGGTCTTTCACTCCGAACAGGATCTCGATCGAGAAGTAGTT
>DASVHS010000694.1:0-6622 GCA_036382495.1 Thermoanaerobaculia bacterium
ATCGCAGTCCCCTCGCCAACCCTCGACGTGACATCGATGCGTCCGCCGTGTTCCTGCACGATGCGATACGAGATCGCCATGCCCAGGCCGGTCCCGCTGGGGAAGTTCGTTCGGAACGGCTGAAAGAGCCGGCGCAGGTCCGCCTCACTCATGCCTCGGCCGCTGTCGCTGAACACGATCTGATACGCGCCGTCCGACGGCTGGGCCCGGACCATCAGCGTCCCGCCGCTGGCCATCGCACGAATCGCGTTGAGGGCGATGTTCCAGAACACCTGGCGGATCTGATCGCCGTCGCCGAGGATCGTGAATGACGGCGGGTTGATGTCGCGATCGATCTCGTGATCCTTGCGCAGCTCCGCCGAATTCGCGAGGAGATCGAGTGTCTCGGAAATGCTCGCCGCGATGTCGAACTGTGACGTGCGTTTTTCCTGTGGACGGACGAAGCGGAGAAACTCGGCGATCGTCTTGTTCAGCCGCTCGGACTCTTTGAGCACGATCGTCATCAGCCGCTGGTCCTGCGACGTCAGCGACTTGGAGTTTTTCAGGACCTGAACCGAGCCGGCGATCGCCGCGAGCGGATTGCGGATCTCGTGGGCGATGCCGGCGGACAGCTCGCCGACCGCAGCCATTCTGTCCTTCAGCCGCAGCTCGGCTTCGAGCTTCTTCATTTCGGTGAGGTCCTGGAAGATGAGCGTGTACCCGGACGCTTTCCCGTCGAGCGTGGAGAGCGGTGTCAGCGCGAAGCCGATGCTCCGTTGTTCGGGTCCGACTTCAAACGAGTCGTTCTCCTGACGGACGAGCGCTCCGTCGGTGAGCTGCTGGCGGATGTCGTTCCATTGCTCGCGCGTAACGAAGCCGATCTCGGTCACGTGGCGGCCGAGAATCGAGTATGGCTGCGCCTGCAGGATCTGGCAGCCGGCCGGATTGATGAACGCGGCCGTCCCGTATTGCGTGAGCGTGATCAGTCCCGATGGAATCGATTCGACGACGTTCTGATTGAGCGCGCGCAACTCCGCCAGGTTCTGCCGGTTCGCATCGAGCTCCTGCGATGTCTTTTGCAGTTTCTCCGAGATGATCGAGACGAGGAGCGCCGTCGCGTAGAAGCCGGCGAAGTTCGTGGCCATGTTGAAGTACAGCCGCGACGAGCTCCATTGCGTCGGTGTGAACCACGTCTGCTGCGGAATCGGCAGGATGCCGTAGTACATGAGATCGCCGAGGCCGCCGTAGAGGATGACCGCGCCCGACGCGGCCATGAGTCCGCCGCGCCGGTACAACAGCATGGCCGCGGTGATGATCGACACGAGGTACATGAACGAGAACGGCGAATCGAGCGCGCCGGTGAAGTAAACGAGCAGCGTGACGACGAGGAGGTCGCCGCCGATCTGCGCCATCAGGTTGATAAGGCGCGACGCGCCGAGACGGCCGAGCGCGATGTAGGCGAGCGTCAACCCGTACGTGAGTCCGGCGATCAGGTAGATGTAGTTGATCGGCAGAAACTCGCGGACGGTGTACTGAATGATCAGCGCCGCGAGGATCAGCGTGGTCACGACGATCACCCGGACCGCGATGAGCATCCGGGCGTCGCTGGGCATCTGCGCCATAGATCGCAGATCGCAGATGGCAGATCGCAGGTGGATCGCAGATCGCTGCTGAACTCCTGCGATCTGCGATCCGCGATCCGCGATCCGCCGCTATCCGACCTGACCGATCAACGTGAACATCGGCATGTACATCGCGATGACGATGCCGCCGATGGCGACGCCGAGGAATGCGATGAGGACCGGCTCGAGAAGTTTCATGAGGCCGGCCACCGCAGTATCGACTTCTTCTTCGTAGAAGTCGGCGATCTTCGAAAGCATGGTGTCGAGTGCGCCGGTCTGTTCGCCGACGGCGATCATCTGCACGACCATCGACGGGAACACTTCCGTGTCGCCGAGCGGCTCGCTGATCGTCTTGCCTTCTTCGACCGACTTGCGCGTGGCCATGATCGAGTCTTCGACGATGGCGTTGCCGGCAGTCTTGGCCGTGATCTGCAGGCCGTCGAGGATCGGAACGCCGGACGACGTCAGCGTGGCCAGCGTGCGGCAGAAGCGCGCCACCGCGATCTTGCGCAGCAGCATGCCGAATACGGGAATCTTGAGCATGATGCCGTCCAGAACGCGTCGGCCCTTGTACGTGCTGTGGTACTTCTGCAGCGCGAACACCGTCGTACCGGAGACGAGGATCATCAGCCACCAGAAGTCGGCGATGAAGTTCGACAGCGCGATGACCACGCGCGTCGGCATCGGCAGTTCGGCTCCGAGGCCTTTGAAGAGGGCCGCGAACACGGGGATGACCTTCCAGAGAATGACCGCGACGACGATGGCGGCGATCGAGATGACGGCGACCGGATAGATCATGGCCGACTTGACCTGTCCGTTGAGCTTGACGGCCTTTTCGATGTAGGTGGCCAGGCGCTGAAGGATCGTGTCGAGAATACCGCCCGCCTCACCGGCGGCGACCATGTTCGTGTAGAGGTCGTTGAAGACCTTGGGATGCTTGCGCATCGCGTCGGCGAGACTCGATCCCGATTCGACGTCCTGCCGGATCGCGATGAGGGCGCGCTTGAAGTTCTTGCTCTCCTGCTGACCAGCGAGGATTTCCAGGCACTGCACGAGAGGCAGACCGGCGTCGATCATGACCGAGAACTGGCGCGTGAAGATGGCGATGAGCTGCGGCGCGACTCTGCCGCCCCACTTCGGAACCGCGATCTCCTTGCCCTTTTCCTTGACAGCAGTGACGACGACCTGCTGCCGCCGCATCATCGCAATGACGGCATCTTTCGAGTCAGCGACCAGCACACCGGTCGCGTCCTGCCCGTTCCGCCCTCGACCCTTCCACTCGAATGTCGGCATATGCCCCCTCCAAATTAGGCCCGAGGCCCTAGGCCCTAGGCCCTAGGAGAACCGGAAGTCTCGTTCTCCTAAGGCCCAGGGCCTAAGGCCTAGGGCCTCATTCCCTAGCCTTGCGCCGGACGGATCGGGCGCGCCGTCGCTGCCGACGGTGTTCCCTGGTGCAGCGAGCCCGCCCCGCGCGAAATCATTTCCTGCAGCTCATCGGGATTCGATGAGCGCGACAACGCAACCTGCAACGAGATCAGCTTCTTGAAGTACAGCGTGGCCAGCGACTGATTGAACGTCTGCATCCCGTACTTGGCCTGGCCGGTCTGCATCATCGAATAGATCTGATGGACCTTGTCTTCGCGGATGAGGTTGCGGATGGCGGCGTTCGGAACGAGGATCTCCATGGCCATGACGCGGCCCTTGCCGTTTGCTTTCGGCAGGAGCGCCTGACACATGATCCCTTCCAGAACGAACGACAGCTGCGCGCGGATCTGCGGCTGCTGGTGAGCCGGGAAGACGTCGACGACACGGTTGATCGTCTGCGCGGCCGAGTTCGTGTGCAGTGTGCCGAACGTCAAGTGGCCCGTCTCGGCGATGCGCAGCGCGGACTCGATCGTCTCGAGGTCGCGCATCTCACCGATGAGGACGACGTCAGGATCCTGTCGCAGTGCGCTCTTGAGCGAGTTGGCGAACGAATGCGTGTCGGCGTGCAGCTCGCGCTGGTTCACAACGCAGTTCTTGTGCTGATGAAGGAACTCCACCGGATCTTCGATCGTGATGATGTGCTGATGCGTCTCGCGGTTGATCTTGTCGATCATCGCGGCGAGCGTCGTCGACTTGCCCGAGCCGGTCGGACCGGTGACGAGCACGAGGCCGCGCGGCTTCGCGCAGATCTCTTCGACAACCGGCGGCAGGCCGAGCTCCTTGAATCCGAGAATCTCGTACGGGATCTGCCGGTACACCGCAGCGGCGGCGCCGCGCTGGTTGAAGATGTTCGCCCGGAACCGAGCCAGGCCTTTGATGCCGAACGAAAGGTCGAGCTCGAGGTCCTCCTCGAAGCGATGCTTCTGCGCGTCGGTCAGAACCGAATAGGCGAGCTGTTTGGTCTCCGGCGCCGTGAGCGCGGGCATGTCCAGCGGCACGAGCTTGCCGTCGATCCGGATCTGCGGAGGAGAGTTCGTCGTGACGTGCAGGTCGCTTCCTCCACGCTCCACCATCGTCTTCAACAACTGATGCAGGGTAACCGTCGATGACATTTGCTTTCTCCGAGAGCGCAGTGCGCAGAGGGCGGAGCGCAGCAGAACCCCGTCTGCGCTCTGCCCACTGCGCTCTGCGCTCTAACTCACAGAACCGTTTCCCGGACGACTTCTTCGATTGTCGTGATTCCGTCCTTGATTTTAATCAATCCCGAGCGGCGCAGACTAATCATGCCGTTTTCCGCCGCTTTTCTCTTGATGTCGATGGCTGTGCCGCCGGCGAGGATCATGTCGCGCAGATCGTCGTCGATGACCATGACCTCGACCAGGCCGACGCGGCCTTTGTAGCCGGTGTTGTTGCACTTGTCGCAGCCGCGGCCCTTGTAGACCGTGAACGACCCGACCTCATCCTTCTTGAATCCGAGGTTCATGAGGGCCTGGTTGCTGATCTCGACGGGCTCTTTGCAGGCCTGGCAGATCCGGCGCGCGAGACGCTGCGCGGCGATGAGCTGCACCGACGTCGCGACGAGGAACGGCTCGATGCCCATGTTCATGAGACGGTTGATCGTCGACGGGGCATCGTTCGTGTGCAGGGTCGAGAGCACGAGGTGACCGGTCAGCGCGGCCTTGATCGCGATTTCCGCCGTTTCGAAGTCGCGGATCTCGCCGACGAGGATGATGTTCGGATCCTGCCGCAGGAACGATCGCAGCGTCGCCGCAAAGTTCAGACCGATCGACTCCTTCATCTGGACCTGGTTGATGCCGGGCAGGTTGAACTCCACGGGGTCTTCGGCGGTCATGATGTTCACTTCGGGCGAGTTCACTTTCGACAGCGCCGAGTAAAGCGTATTCGTCTTGCCCGAGCCTGTGGGCCCGGTCACAAGCACCATTCCCCACGGCTTGAAGATCGCTTCTTCGAACTTGGCCAGCGACTCCGGCTCGAAGCCGAGCTTGGTCATGTCGAGGCGCAGGTTGTCCTTGTCGAGAAGTCGCATGACGATCTTCTCGCCGAACAGCGTCGGCAGCACCGAGACGCGGAAGTCGAGCTCTTTGTTCTTGTCGTTGAGCTTCATCTTCAGCTTGATGCGTCCGTCCTGAGGAAGACGCTTTTCGGCGATGTCGAGCTTCGCCAGAATCTTCATGCGCGACGTGATCGCGTCACGAAGCTTGAGCGGCGGATTCATGATCTCGTACAGCGTGCCGTCGATGCGGAAGCGGACGCGGTACTCCTTCTCGTACGGCTCGATGTGAATGTCCGACGCACCACGCTTGATGGCGTCGGTGAGGATCAGGTTGCACAGTTTGACGACCGGCGCTTCTTCCGCACCTTCGGCGAGCGCGGCGACGTCGAGCTCTTCTTCTTCCTCGAGCACCTCGAGATCGGAGTTCTCGGCCTGCTGAAGGTCTTCCATGACCTTCTTCAGTTCGAGCGATGACGTCGACCCGTAGTAGTTGTCGATCGCGGCCTTGATGCCGAGCTCGGAGGCGACGACCGGCTCGACGTTGTAGCCCGTCATGAACTTGATGTCGTCCATGGCGAACACGTTCGTCGGATCGGCCATGGCGATCGTGATCGTCGCGCCGGTCTTGTTGACGGGGAGGATGTTGTATTTCCGCGCGACGTCGGACGGGATCAGCTTGATCACGCTCGGATCGATCTCGAAATGCGCGAGATTGATCGACGGGACGCCGAACTGCTGCGACAGACATTCGGTGATGTCTTCTTCAGAGACGAAGTTGAGCTTGATGAGGGTCTCACCGAGCTTGCCGCCGGTCTCCTTCTGCACGCGCAGGGCTTCTTTCAGCTGATCCTGCGTGATCAGACTGGCTTTTGTCAGCAATTCACCGAGGCGAACGCTCATATGTTGTTTTTCAGACTCCGCTCAGGACCGATTTGCCCGCTCAGAACGCGCCGGCCACACACCTCACCAACCTGCTGACCCGGAGAGAGTTCGGATCCTTCTGGAGAGTGACGAGTTTACCACCCGCGGGAGCTGACACGACTTCTAGTTATTTTAACCGATTCCGGTCGAATTCTGCTATTGGCCGATCCGCGTCGTCGGCTCGATCTCGCCGACCCCCGCCTTCATCCCCCGGAGGCTCACGGTGATCGATCCGATTTTCACATCGGAGCGGATGCGGACCGGGATGTGCCGGGCATCGTCGGTGTACCAGATCAGCAGGCGCTTCTGTTCGTCCTTGAACACGCCGGCCGACGATTCCATTTTGGGCTCGACGACGATCGTCTTGAACGTACCGGCCGGCGTGCCGATCGTCTCGCGATCGCCGACCACCGCGGTGACCTTGTAGACCTTACCGTCCGCGACGATCGTGAATTCGTGCGTCTTGCCGGGAGTGAGATCGAGAGTGCGGACGTAGTACATGAGCGAGATCGGATCGAAGACCGGATCAGGCACGGCGATCGACTTCCCCTTCCGGATGGCGACGTGGTGACGCTCGTCGACGACGGTCAGCTCGTCTTTCCGCTTGGAGCCCTCCTGCAGCATCTTGTGGTACTGCAGCGTGGAGAAGTCGTCGCTGCCG
>DASVHS010000695.1:0-2208 GCA_036382495.1 Thermoanaerobaculia bacterium
CAGATGAGCGGCCCGATCTGCAGTGGCAGGCTTGCGACGGTGATGGCCGACGCAGTGATCACGAACATCACCAGCAGTCGTGCCTGCGTTTCGTCGACGTGCCGGAAGAGGTCGAACAGCGACGAGGCGAGAAGGAGAAATCCGACTGCCGCCACGAGACCGGTGAACACCGTGATGCGATACATCTGCTCGTGCTGGAGGATCTTCTGCGCCGTTGCAGCCGCGTTGCCCGGAACGAGAAAGGCGAGGGCCGGGTACTGGAGATTGAACGCGCCCGGGACTCCCATCATCAGATAGAAGAGGCCGATCAACCTGAGTCTCTTCGTCGTGATCGTCTGGTGCGAGTCCCGTTCGACGGTGCCTGGTTGCAGCGTGGAGAGGGGTTCGCGGAGCGGCGCTGTCGGCATGTCCGTATGATGGGTTGCGATGTCACAGGACGACATGACGCTGCGCATCAAAATCATGACCGCAGGTTGCAGCGATGGCTGACGCCACGATCAAGGTGCGGATCGTCCAGCGTTTTCTCGATTTCGCGGAGTCGCGAGGCGCCAGGAAGCGCGAAGTGATGCAGCGCGCCGGAATCCGTTCCGATGAGCTCGAGCGGCCCGACGAACGCGTCGCGTTCTCGAAGTACGTCGCGGCGATGCGCGCGGCGAAGGAGCTCAGCCAGATGCCCGCGCTCGCGCTTCATTTCGGCGAGGAAGTCGACATCATGGAGCTCTCCATCGTCGGAATGACCGGCAGTGGAACGGGCGGCATGAACGAGGCGTTCGCGCAGTTGAATCGCCATGCGGCGCTCGACGTCGACTTCGGTCTCGCCGGCGATCGTTTCAGCGTCGTCATGACCGACGGCGACATCCTGTTCATCGACGAGCGTCCCGATCCGAACGACTTCCCGGAGTTCACGGAGTCGTTCTTCGCGCGCGGGGTGACCGCGATGCGCCGGTGGCTCGGGAGCGTAGAGCTCGTGAAGGCCATCGAGGTGACGCATCACGAGCCGCCTTATCGCGCGGAGTACGACCGGATCTTTCAAATGCCGGTGAGGTTCAACGGCGATCGCAACGCGCTGCGGATCAGCGCCTCGATCTGGCAGCTGGCAAGGGAGCGATTTCCGCCGACGTATGCCTCGCAGATCCTGCGCGGTTACGCCGACGCGGAGGTCGAGAAACTCAACCGGACACGATCCGTGAGCGGGCGGCTGCAGATGATGCTCGCAACGATGCTGCCGTCCGGTGACGTGTCCATGCAGGCGGTGGCGATGCAGCTCGGCCTTAGTCGCCAGACGCTCTTCCGGAAGCTGAAAGCGGAAGGGACCACGTACGAGAAGCTGCTCGACGGGGTGCGACACAGGCGCGCCCTGCACCATCTCGAGAACGAGAAACTCCCGGTCAACGAGGTGGCCTATCTCGTCGGCTTCTCCGATCCGGCCGCGTTCTCCCGCGCGTTCAAGCGCTGGACCGGCGCGAGCCCGCGCGACGTCGGCAAGCGGAAGTAGCCCGCTGTTGCGAGGTGCCCGTCGCCTGGAGGCTCGCTGGCGTCGCCGCCCGTGCTGGTCGCTGCCCGCTCGATCAATGCGATAATCCGCCGCACACGATCAATCCATGCTGACAGCGGGGACGAAACTCGGCCCATATGAGATCGTCGCGCCGATCGGCGCCGGCGGAATGGGAGAGGTCATGCGCGCGCGCGACACGCGCATCGGTCGTGATGTCGCGATCAAGCTGCTCCCTGCCGACTTCGCGAAGGACGCCGACCGCCTTCGCCGCTTCGAGATCGAAGCGCGCGCGGCCGGCTCGCTCAATCATCCGAACCTCGTCACGATTCACGAGTTCGGGCTGCACGCTGGCACGCCGTACCTCGTGATGGAGCTGCTCGAGGGCGAAACGCTACGCGATAAGTTAGGCGACACGTCCATTCGAGTTCGGCGATAAAAGTTGGCCGCAGTTGCAGGCCGCCGACCTCGTCTCGTACGAGGTGCGAAAACGCGTTCTCGCGATCAAGGCGGGTGACACCTCGATTCGCTGGCAGTGCGAGAAGCTGTCGCCCCACCTTGGGATCGGCTTCGTTACATTTACGCGTAAGGAGTAACCGGACGAGGCTCGTTAGGCATCCTCTTCATAGACGGGATCGCGCGAAACAGTGGGGCCGCCGCCGTCACGGCGAGTCAGTCGCGGGCCTCATTCGTACGTGCGACCGCAGTGCGTAACC
>DASVHS010000696.1:0-5127 GCA_036382495.1 Thermoanaerobaculia bacterium
TCGCTCATCGACTCGCTCGACACTGCCATTCAGAGCGATTCACAACTTCTTTCTGATCCGAGCTTCGACTACGGCCAGACCTTCTGGACGTCGGACATCTGCACGGTCACCAACCCCACTGGCTGTACGGGGGGCGGCGACCTCTACGACGTCTGGAGCTTGCCGGCGCGAAGCGGTAACGGTCACGCAGCGATCGGCGGTCAGCAGGCCAAGACGTTCCACCTCACATCCGAAACCGTGACGATCCCGTCGACGGTCCGTCGTGCGGAATTCAGCTTCTACCTCTGGGTCGTCACCAAGGACAAGAAATCGCAGGCTAACGACGTTCTGACAGTCGAGATTCGCGACGGCAACGGCAAGTTGCTCGAGACGCTGGGAACGTTCAGTAATCTCGACGCGAATCCGACGTACACACAACGCCGGTTCGACGTCACGCGCTATCGCGGCGCAACCATCCGCGTCTCCTTCACCGGCGTCCAGAGTCAGGGTCCGCCGACATGGTTCCTGCTGGACGACGTCGGGTTGAATATCTGGCACTAAGCCCGGCCGGGGCCGCCTCGTGCGAACGAGACAGAAAGAGCACAGAGAAATCTGTGCTCTTTTTGTGTTTGTTGTAGTCAGCGCCCAGAATAGGTCGACGGTCCTAAGAAAATGTCGGCGTATCAGTTCTCGCCGTTTGCGATTCCCCCGGCTGCCACCGCAGCGCTGGTGATGCTGTGCGCGATCGTGATCGTGCTCAGACGAGTTTCGCGAACGAGCATAGCCCTGTTCATCATGGCAGTTGCGGTCGCGGCGTGGCAGGTGGCGCGTGTATTCGTGTACCTCGCCGGCGACCCGCACACCGCGTTGATGTGGGCGCGGATCGGCTGCGCTTGCGTACTGTTCATCGCTCCGGCCGTCTATCAGTTCGTCGCCAGCATCCTTCACATCGCCAATCACCGCAGGATCATCGCTGGTGCCGGCTGGCTCATCGCAGCGCAGTTTGCGGTTCTGACTCTCACGACCGGTTACATCGTCAGCAGCGTGCGGCGGTTCTGGTGGGGTTTCTATCCGACGTACAACGTGACCGCGCGCGTGCTGTACCCGCTCTTGTTCGGCGGCATGCTGGCCGCGGCCGTGATCGACATCGCTCGCACGTATCCGAGCTCCAAGGGAACGGAGCGCCACCGCATCCGCCTCTTTACGATCGCACTGGCCGCCGGTTGTCTTGCGGTCGTCGATTTCCTGCCGGCGTACGGCATCGCCGTGTATCCGTTCGGCTGGGCGGCTCTGCTTGCATTCACCGCCGTCGCGATTTACACGGTCACGAAATATGGACTGGTACCGATCACTCCCTCGCTGCCGGCGACCGAGATCATCAGCACGATGCGGGACCTGCTGCTCGTCAGCGATCGGGACGGCCACATCCGCTTTGCGAACAACGCCGCCTGCGCGTTCCTTGGATACGGCAGCGAAGACATCGTCGGCCGCAAGCTCGAGGACCTGCTCGTCCCGACGGATGGCAGTGAGGTCGCGCCGCTGCAAGGCTGGGTTCGCGATCGCGAGTACGTCTTCCGGACGAAGATGGGCCAGCCGATCGAGCTGACGCTCTCGCACTCACCGGTGACGCATCGGGGAGAGGTCACAGGCGCAGTGATCATCGGACGTGATCTCCGCGAGCGGAAGCGCTACGAGTGGGAAGCGCGCCGCGCCGTCACGCTGCTGCAATCGACGCTGGACTCGACCGCCGACGGCATTCTCGTGATCGGCCAGGGGGGAAGGGTCCTCACCTGGAACCAGCGCTTCGTCGACATGTGGGGCATTCCGGCGGAGCTGATGGATCAGGATGAGCATGACGATCACGATCTGATCGGGCAACTCGTCGAGCAGCTGATCGATCCGGCGGAGTTTCTGCGCAGTCTGGAAACGCTCCGCGAACATCCTGAGGTGGAGAGTGTCCACAGTCTGGAGTTCAAGGACGGCCGTCGTCTCGAGCAATACTCGATCGGCCGTTACCTGGACAACCAGCCGCTGCGCGTTTGGAGCTTCCGCGACGTCACCGCGCGGCTGGCAGCCGAGGAGGCGCTGCGCGAATCGGAGAACCGGTACCGGATGCTGTTCGAGCAGAACGCTGCGGGCGTCTGCCTCGCGACAATCTCCGGCCGCATCATCAGTTGTAATGCGACGTTCGCCGATATGGTCGGGTACGGCGTGAACGAACTTGCCGGCCGCGACCTCCGCGATGTGTTCGAACGCACATCTGCCGTGGAGGACATTCGACGCCGTCTCGAGGAAACGCCGACCGTGCGCGGCCTGGAGATGGAAATGCGCCGGCGGGATGGCGCACGCGTCTCGACTCTCGCCAATGTCTCGCTTCTTGCGCAGGGCGAGCGTGCTCTCGTGCACCTGACCGCCGTGGACATCAGCGATCGCAAGCGCGCCGAGGAACAGATCGAGTTCCAGGCGTACCACGACCCGCTGACGCAGCTGCCGAACCGGCGTATGTTCGTGGAGCGTCTGGAACTGAGCCTGCTCGCGGCGAAACGCGCCCGCGGCAACGTGGCAGTCCTGTTCATCGATCTCGATCGCTTCAAGACCATCAACGACACGCTCGGACACACCGTTGCCGACGCAGTGTTGATGGAGATTGCCAGCCGCTTGAAGAGCTGCGTCCGGCAGACGGACACGGTCGCGCGTTACGGCGGCGACGAGTTCACGATCATTCTGCCGGACCTTCATCAGCCCGAAGACGCCGCGCAGGTCGCCGAAAAAATTCTGGAGCGCGTCGTCCAGCCGGTGCTCGCCGGCGCGACGGCCATCGAGGTGTCGGTCAGCATCGGCATCGCCGTCCATCCGTACGACGGCACGGACATCGACACACTGCTCCGCAACGCAGACGACGCGATGTACCGCGCCAAGCAAGCGGGCCGGAACACGTATCAGCTCTGCACCGAACAGATGAAAACGCGGGCCATGGAACGCTTGTCGATGCAGTCGCGCCTTCGCAAGGCCATGGACGACGACGACCTGGTCCTCGCATACCAGCCGCAGGTGTCCATCGCCACCGGCCTTGTCGCCGGCGCGGAGGCGATGATTCGCTGGAACGATCCCGAGTCCGGCGTGATTGAGCCGAATGACTTCATCCCTGTCGCCGAAGAGACCCGCTTGATCGTGCCCCTCGGTGAATGGGCGCTGTTCACTGCGTGCCGGCAGCTCCGCAAGTGGCGCGATGCCGGACTGCCGCCGCTGCGCATAGCGATCAACATCTCCGCAAGGCAGTTCCAACAGCGCGACCTCGCCACCGTCGTTCGGCGAGCGATCGACGATTGCGGAATCGACCCGTCGCTGCTGGAGCTCGAAATTCGCGAGACAACTGCAATGCGGGACGTCGAGCTCACGATCGAGCTGCTCAATCAGCTCCGCGAGGTGGGCGTATCGATCGCCCTCGACGCCTTCGGCAGTGCCTACTCGTCCCTCGGCTCTCTGCGGGTTCTGCCGATCAGCGCCGTCAAAATGGATCGCGGTCTTCTCGAGGCCACCGCCGAAGGCGATGTGGCGATCATCGGTGCCGTCATCGGTGTGAGCCGCCGGCTCGGCCTGCGCGTCACTGCCGATGGCGTCGAGACGCGCGAGCAATTCGAGTTTCTGAAAAGTGTCGGCTGCGAAGAGGGGCAAGGCTCCTACTTCGGCCCGCCGGTCGATCCGGATACTTTCGAACGCTTGATCCTGTCGAGTGAGAAAACGAACTCCGCTGTCGATCGGAAGCAACGATGAATGACGAAACGATCGTGGAAGACGAAGTCGAAGTGCCGACCAACGACGGGGCCGCTGATGCAGTGCTTTATCGCTGGACGGACGGGCGGCGTCCTGGTGTCGTTAATCTGCCGGACGGGATCGGCACGCGGCCGTCGCAGCGGCAGATGGCGCGTCGCGTGGCGGCGGAGGGATACAACGTCCTGCTGCCGAATATCTATTACCGGTCGGGGCGCGCACCATTCTTTCCGCCCAAAGCGGATTTCAGCGATCCACGGATCATGGCGCGATTCGGTGAGCTGACTGCGCCGGTCTCGGCTGATGCCATGGAGCGCGATGGATCCGCGTATGTCGATTTTCTGGCCTCGCGTCCGGAAGTGAGCGAGAGCCCGATGGGCGTCGTCGGATTCTGCTTTACCGGGATGTTCGCGCTCCGCACAGCAGCGGCGCGGCCCGACCGGATCGGCGCCGCCGCGTCGTTCCACGGCGGCGGACTCTTCAAAGACAGTCCTGCCAGTCCCCACCTCGTGCTGCCGCGCGTAACGGCGAGCCTCTATTTCGGTCACGCCCGCGACGATCGGAGCATGCCGGCAGAGGCAATCGCGAATTTCGAGAACGCGCTCGCCCAGTGGGGCGGCACATACGAGAGCGAGACTTACGACGCGCGACACGGATGGACGGTGCCGGACAGCGGGGCTTACAACGAGCCGGAAGCCGAGCGCGCATTCGCGAAACTTCGCGCGCTCTTCGCCGCTTCATTACACTGACGGTTTCGTTTCAGTCAGAGAGGCGATACCAGATCAGGACCGCGATCTTCACAACCGCCATGGTCGCGACCACCGCGAAGAGATCCCACCGGCTGACGTGCTTGACGAAGAGCTGGTAGTAGAAAAGCGCCGCCGCCAGCAATGCGCCGGCGATACCGCCGATGCTCGTCGAACGAAGGCGGTGCATGAGAAAGCGTTCATCGATCGCGCCCAGGATCGGCAGCTTCATTTCTTTTCCTCCAGCGTAAAGATGTCGTCCGTCGCGTGGCCGAACACGCGAGCGAACACGAGCGCGAGCGCGAGGCTCGGCTCGTAGCGCTGCCGCTCGATCGAATTGATGCTCTGACGCGACACACCGACCTCGTCGGCGAGTTGTTGCTGCGTCCATCCCCGTTCGGTGCGGAGCTCTTTGACCCTGTTCTGAACCGTCGGCGCCATGACAAGCTTGCTTTCCATGTGATCTTAGGTTGCGTACACATGGAGGTCAAGTGACTCTGCCTTTGAACCTGGCTCAGGTCACTGCGCCGCGACTTTCACAATCTCTTTGACGAAATCGAACGGGTCGATCGGCTTCGACAGGTAGGCGTCAAACTCACTTCGCTGATCGAGGCCCGCCGGAAACGCCGAT
>DASVHS010000697.1:0-4473 GCA_036382495.1 Thermoanaerobaculia bacterium
CCATCATCGTCCTCGTCGCGTTCTCGCGCGTTTATCTCGGCATGCACTGGCCGCATGATGTCGTCGCCAGCCTGGACATCGGCGCGGCGTGGCTCGCCTGTCTGACGATGCTCGTACGTTTCCGTCCTGACGGGACCGAGCGGGACACGGCGCCGGAACCGATCCGCGCACCGATCTTCGCCGGAGTCACGGCGGCGATCGTCGTCTACGCCGTCGTGCTCTGCAGATTCGAGCGGCAGCCGGAGTCGCGGCCAGTCCTCCGGCCTCCCGCAACAGTCAGTGCCGCAGCGCTGCAGACATTCCCCGCTGCGATCCACCGCACATCCGAAGACCTGATCGGCGGACCGATGGAACCGCTGTCGTTTCTGTTCGTCGGAACTTCGGCGGACGTTCAGCGCACCTTCGAGCGCGCCGGCTGGTTCCTCGCCGACACGCCATCCGCGAGGGGCCTCGGAGCCGAGTTGTGGGCGGTCGTGCGCAATCGTCCCGATCCGCACGGCCCCGCCACTCCTGCGTACTATCAGGAACAGCCGCAGGATCTGACGTTCGAGCGATCGGGAACGCCGGATGGATCGATCCGGAAGCGCCATCACATCCGGATCTGGCAGACGTCGATTTGCATCGCTCCCTCATGCACGATGGTGTGGGGCGCGACGTGCAGCTACGACATGGGCGTCGAGTTCGTCGCGAAGCCGTATCTTCTGACGCACAGGATCGACCCGCGCATCGACGTCGAGCGGGAGTTCGTCGCCGCGACGTTGCGCGCTGCCGGCGCACGCGACATCGCAACGGTGGTCGTGACGGGTCCGCGCCACGGTAAAAACGCAGGCGGAGACAGCTTCACGACGGACGGCCGTGCTCACGTGATGCTGATCGCGACTGGGGATCGCACCGGCGCCTCCAGTAAACTGACGGATCATGCGAAACCGAGCGTGCCTCGCCCTGCTGGCGATCCTCGTGTGTCACCGCGCGATCGCGCAGGAAGGCGTCTCCAGCAACTCGAAGCAACGCACGACGCAGCAGAAGCACGCTCTTCCTCCTCCTTACTATTACTATCCGAACGGCGCGCCGACGACGTCGCACGTCGAGCTCTCGTGCGACGACGCGATCCGAGCGGCGCTCGCGCATTCGTCGCAGGCTGAGCTCTCGCACATTGACGAGGAGATCGCGTTGCGCGAGATCACCGTTGCACGCGGTTCGTTTTTCCCCGCGTTGACGGCGCCGATCACGTATTACGGCAACACGCCGTCGCCGGCTCACGAGCCAGGGACGCCGCTGATCGCCAGCTTCGCGCCGTCGAACGGGATCAACAAGACGAGCGCGTTCCTCTCCGCCGGCGGAGCGATCGACGTCTCCGGACAACTGCACGCGGCTCTCACACGAAGCCGGCTGCTGCTCGCCGCCGCGCATCAGGGAACCGAGGAGGCGCGGCGAGCGCTCGTCATCGCGACGACCGATGCGTACTACGGCCTTTCGCTCGCGAGGCAGAAGCGCCGGCTCGCGGACGAAACCCTCGCACTCGCCGAAGCGTTTTCGCAGATCACATCGGACCTCGTGCGTGACGGCAAAAGCGAGCAGAGTGACCTCTCGCGGGCCCGAGCCGAGGCGTTGCGTCGTCGCGATGAGCTCGAGCAGGCGCGGGCCGCGGAATCCGCGGCATCCGATCTTCTTCACGCGATCACCGGCATCGATCCGCTGATCCATGTCGGCGTCGTCCGCCCGACGACCGACGTGCCGCCGATGGGCAACCTCGGCGACGAGACGGCGAACGTGATCGCGTCGCGGCCGCAACTGCTGCAACTGCAGTCGCAACAGCAGGCCGTTCTTTCCGACATCCGCATTGCGCGCGCGGAACGGATGCCGCAGCTCGCATACAACGTCGCCGCGGGATTCGACGCCACGGACCTGCATGACATCCATCGATTCACCGGCGGCGCGGCGTTCGTCGGCCTCACGTTGCCGCTGTTCAACTTCGGCATCGCCCGCGCTCATGAAGCGGAAGCGACGCTTCGCCAGGAGTCGCTGAAGACGCAGCGCGATCTTCTCTTGCGGTCGCTTTCGCAGGAGTTCTATTCGACACGAGCCGCGGCGCTCGGCGCGGTCGAACGGATGCGCGTGTCGCAGGAGCGCGCCGCCGACGCGGAGAAGAATCTGTACGATCTGCTCACGCGATACCGCTCACACGACGCGAACATCACGCAACTGCTCGATGCTCAATCGGCGCATACCGATGCCCGCACGGCGTTGTACCAGGCCGTGACTGACTACGAAGCGGCGCGCGTGCGGCTGGCCATCGATCCCGCCGCGATTTCGTATCAGCCGGCGACGTTACCTCGAGTGGCGACCATCGATCGCTGTACCGACTCGGTTCCGCCGGTCATCGCCGGCATCCGCTTCGGCACCACCCTCGACGATCTGCGACGAGACCATTCATCGATCGCCATTCCCGCCGCTGACGAGCACGGCGTCGTCACGGTCGAAGCAACACCGGCGATGATCAACGCACCGCGCAGCGACGATCCCGCGTTCGACGTCATGCACGTCACGATGAAGTATCAACACGACCGGCTCACGAATCTCCGCGTGCTGTTCTCGGCGGACACGTCGTGGGCGACAAAGGACGCGTTTCTCACAGCCGCCGCCGAGCGGTTCTCATTGCACGGTCCGTGGCGCGCGTTCTACGACTGGAGCAACCGCACTCTCGAGGATGACGAGGACATCCGCGAGCTCGCCGCCGAATGCACCGGCTACCGCATCCGCCTCGGCCTCGGCTATTTTTCCGAGGGAGTGAAGCGCGTGGCGACGCCGCACATCAAGATCGACGCGACTCCCTGAAGCGGATGCCGAACCTCGAAGCCGGCGAAGGCCGCACCGCTTCATTGATGCTGGCCCATGCGTTCTGCATGGGACTGGCGACCGTGTTCTTCGAAACGGCGGCCAGCGCGCTGTTCCTGACGCGATTTCCTGCGACGGCGATCCCGATCGTTTACATCGCCGCGGCGATCGTCAGCGTCATGGCAGGACTCGCCTACTCGCGCCTCGAACGACGCATCGCGTTCTGGCCGCTAATGACGGGAACGCTGGTGTTTCTCGCGATCAGCGTCCTCTTGTTCCGCGTCGCGATCTCATTCACCGGCGCGGCGATCGTCGTCTTTGCGCTGTTCGTGTGGTACCGGCTTCTCTCGATCCTGACCGACGTCGAATACTGGGCCGTCGCGACGCGCCTCTACGACATCCGCCAGGCGAAGCGTCTGTTCGGGTTCATCGGCTCCGGCGAAGTGACCGCAAGGATGGCCGGCGCGTTCGCGATCCCACTGCTCGTACGATTCATGGGAACGAATAATCTCATCGTCCTCTCGGCAATATCGCTGTTCGCATGCCTGCTTCTCCTGACCGCCGTCAAAGCCGGGACTCCGATCGAAAAGAAAACCGCGGACCGAGGACCGAGGACCGAGGACGGGCGGCGAGTGTGGGCGGATCCCTACGTCCGCAGCATCATCGCCGTGGCCGCCCTCGGCATCCTCGGCAAGCACTTCGTCGATTTCTCGTTTCTGCAGCAGATCCAGAACCACCACCACGATGCGAATCAGCTCGCGGTGTTCTTCGGAATCTTTTCCGGCGTGACGCAGGCGCTGAACCTCGTGATCCGTCTGACGATCTCCGGCCGTTATCTGCAACGGTTTGGAATCGCTGCAGGACTGCAGACGCTGCCCGCCGTTCACCTGCTCTGCACGGCCGCGCTGATCGTCGTTGCGTTCGCGTATCCCGGCGCGGCGGCCCTGTTCTGGCTCGTGATCGCGAACCAGGGCATCTACAAAACGTTGAAACATCCGATCGACAACCCGTCGATCAAGGTGCTGTACCAGCCGCTGCGACGCGACACGCGACTGGCGGTGCAGGTGATCAACGAAGTGATTGCAACGCCGCTTGCGATCGGCGTGGCCGGCGGCGTGATGCTGCTGTTCACGCGCGTCGTCGGCTTCGATCTCCGCGTGTTCAGCGTGATCATGCTCGTGACGTTCATCCTCTGGATCGCAGCGTCCCGCGTGGCGTGGCGGCGTTACGTGATCGCCCTTCGCGACGCGCTGCAGCGCCGGCACGTCGACGTCGATGTTCTCGACGCTCTCGACGAGGCCAGTCTCGGTGCGCTGCGCGAGCATGTGACGAGCAGCCATCCCGAAGAGGCGATTTACGCGTTGACGCTGCTCGAGCGCATCGGCGACGGGGACATCGGCACGATGCTCGTCGATGCAACGCGTCATCCGTCTCCGACCGTGCGAAGTTACGCGGCGACGAGAACGAAAGACTCCGAGCGACTCCGCGAAATGATCGCGTCGGATGAACAGCCGGTCGCCGATGCGGCACTGATCGCCCTTCGCGGGACACCGGAAGCGGCGGCGATGCTTTCATCATCGATCGCAGAGGTTCGCGACGCGACGCGACGAGCGCTCGTCGAAAGCGACGACACCGCGA
>DASVHS010000698.1:0-4368 GCA_036382495.1 Thermoanaerobaculia bacterium
CCCGAGAACCCACCCCCGCCCCCGAATCCTCCCCCGCCGAAGCCGCCGCCCCCGAACGTGGTCCCGCGTCCTCCGCCCATGAACAGCATCGGCCAGAAGCATCCGCTGCATCCGCCGCCACGACGGCGCGTAAACATCGGCAGGATGAACAGGACAAACACGATCAGGATAATGAACGGGATGATCGAGCCGGCGACGTTACCCGTGCCGCTCGATTGCGGCGCACTGCGCGGCTGGAGTGGCGGGACGGGTGCCTCACCGCCGCGAATCTTCGCGATGATCGCGTCCGCGGCGGCGTCCAGTCCGCCGTACCAGTCACCCTGCTGAAAATGAGGAGCGATGTAATCGCGGATCACGCGCGACGAAAACGCGTCGGTGATCGTTCCCTCCAGCCCGTATCCGACTTCGATGCGGAGCTTCTTCTCCTGCACGAACACGAAGAGGATCAGGCCGTTGTCGTATTTTTTCTGCCCGACCTTCCACTTCGTCGCGCAGCGGATCGTGAAGTCTTCGAGCGCTTCACCGCCGAGCGACGGGAAGATGTAGATGAGGAACTGCGCGCCGCTCGATTGCTCGAAGTCCGACAGCTTGCGATTGAGCGTGTCGGCCTGCGACGCATTGAGGATGCCGGCCTTGTCCGTGACCCACTGCGTAGGGGCGGGAGGGATGTCGAGGGCGAGCGCCGTCAGGGGCGCCAGCAGCGCGAGAATCGCTACAACCGCGGCTCGCGCGCGGACGATGGACGGAAATGTTGAATGTTGAATGTGCAATGGTGAATGTTGAATGTCGCCGGAGAAATTCACAATTCACAATTCAACATTCGCCATTCACCATTCCGATTTTTCGGATCTCAATGCGTCGCTGTCGTCGCCGTCGGTGCCGGCTGATTCCCAAATGGCTGAAAGTCGACCTGCGGCGCCTGTGCGCTGCCGGCCACGCCGCGGAAGTACGCCTTCTGCTTGAAACCGCTCATGTTCGCAACGATGTTCGCGGGAAAGCGCAGAACCGCCGTGTTGAACTGCTGCACGTCCTGGTTGTAGCGCTGGCGCTCGACGGCGATGCGGTTCTCCGTTCCCTCGAGTTGCGACTGCAGCTCGAGGAAGTTCTGGTTCGACTTCAGTTCGGGATATCGCTCCACGACGACGAGCAGTCGCGAGAGCGCGTTGCTCAAGCCCTGTTGGGCATCGGCAAACTGCGCCATCGCGTTCGGATCGTTCGGGAGAGCGGATGCGGCCGCGCCCGGCTGACCTGCCGGAGCGCTGACCTGACCGACGCGCGAGCGTGCGTTCACGACCGCTTCGAGCGTCGACTTCTCGAAGTTCGCCGCACCCTGAACGGTGCGCACGAGATTCGGGATCAGGTCGTAGCGCCGCTGATACTGGCTCTCGACCTGGGCCCACTGCTGGTTGACCTGCTGGTCGAGACCCACCAGGTTGTTGCGAACGCTGACGAAGTAGCCGCCAAAGATGATCAGCGCCAGGATCAGCGCAGCCACACAACCGAGCAGTCCGAATCTTCCCATCAGAACTCCTCTTCTTCCTCTTCCGGCTCTTCGCGTTCCGGCTCGACGAAAGCCTCTTCCTCATCCTCGGCGCCCGCCGGCGCGGCGGGAGCGCCTTCGGCGCCTTCCTCCGCTTCGAACTCAGCATCGTCAGCCGGTTCTTCGACCGGTGGTGGCGGCGGCGCCGCCGCTGCGGCAGCGCGGCGGCTGCGGCTCGGCGTCACAACGGGCGCGTCATCGGCGTCGCGCTGGTCCGCTCCGCACTTCGGGCAAAGGGGAATCGGCTTCCCGAGATCGTAAAACTTGGTGTGGCAACTGTAGCAGGTGTATTTGCGTCCGAGATCAGGCATCGACGTAGGAACCCCTTCTGAAAAGCGGCGACACGTTAACAAGAGGGGTGGGCCGCGTCAATCCGCCTCAGATGGCGGATCGAAGATCGCGGATCGCAGGAGATGTTTTCCTGCGATCTGCGATCCGCGATCCGCGATCTGGTTTTAATCGGTTTTCGGCGTCACCTGCGCCGCCCGCGTTCCCGCGTCCGCGGGGTTCGCGGGGCCGCCGTGCGCGCGAGCGTCGGCGGCCATCGTGGCAAGTTTCTGCGCTTCGGGGAACACGTCGAGCGCCTTCTCGACCTGCGTGTCGCCCTGCAGACGATACACATACGATGCATCGAGGCCGAACTTCGCCGCGACGATCTCCGCCTTCACCGCCCGCTCGATGTAATTCTTGTCGGCCGGCTTCTCCATCGCCGCACGAACGTCGGCGACCGTCGCGATCTCCTGATCGGCAGCAGCGCGGGCGAGATCATCGATCATCTGCTGCGTGACCTGCACGTCCTTCGTAAGATCGGGATGTTTGGCCGCGTAGTCGACCGCGTAGTTGAAGATCGCGCTGCGCACTTCGAGGATCTGCGTGGTGCGCGACAGTTGCGGCGGCTTGATCATCACGTCCGGCGTGATTCCTCCGCCGCCGTAGACGACGCGTCCGGTGTCGGTCTTGAACTGTTGCCGCTGGGAAAGCGGAACTTCCGCGTTCGCCACGCCCTCTTCCGAGTCGTCGGCGACGTAGTAATCGTAGAACGAGCTGTAGTCGCGCTGGATGTTGCGGCCCGACGGCGTGTAGTACTTCGACGTCGTCAGCGCCAGGCCGGCGCCGTACTGCAGCGTGTAAACACTCTGCACGAGGCCCTTGCCCCAGCTGGTCTCACCGACGACGAGACCGCGGTCGTGGTCCTGAATCGCACCGGCGACGATCTCCGATGCCGATGCGCTTCCGCGATTGACGAGGACGACGAGCGGCACGTCGAGACGATCATGCTTGCCCGGCGCGACGTAGTCCTGCGCCGAGTCCGCGGTGCGGCCCTTCGTGTAGACGATCATCTGCCCCTTCTCGAGGAAGTGATCGGCGACGCCGACTGCCGCGTCGAGCAGTCCGCCCGGATTCTGGCGGAGGTCGAGGACGAGACGCTGCATGCCCTGCTCTTTGAGTTTGTCGACGGCCTCATCGAGCTCGCGCACCGTTGTCGACGTGAAGTCCTTGATGCGGATGTAGCCGACGCCCGGCTTGATCATCAGCACGTTCGAGATCGAGTTCGTCGGGATCGCAGCGCGGACGATCGTCAGTGGAATCGCTTCCTTGATGCCGACGCGCAGGATCTTGATGTGCACCGTCGTGCCCTTCGGCCCCTTGAGCTTCTTCACGACGTCGTCGAGCGGCATCTCGTCGGTCGGCGTGCCTTCGACTTCCGAGATGACATCGCCGGCGCGGATGCCGAGGCGGGCGGCGGGTGTGCCTTCGAGCGGGGTGATGACCGTGACCTGGTCATTCCGCTTCGTCACCAGGATACCCAGGCCGTAGAACGTGCCCTTCTGGCGATCCTGCATGTCCGAGTACTCTTTCGGCTCGAGGAATGATGTATGCGGATCGAGTGTCCGCAGCATCCCGTCGATCGACGAGTACACGAACTTGTCCGAGCCGATGTCCTCGGCCGAGTTCGCGGTGACCGCGCTGAGCAGATCGGTGTATTCCTTCAGGCGCTTGTGCAGGTCGTCCTGCATCGGAGCACCGAAAAGGCGATTCCCGTAGAATCCGCCAGCGAGGGTCGCCCCGACGAGCGCGACCAGGAGTGTCAACGAAAACGTCCACTTCTGCGTTTTTTGAATGGCAGTCATATTCTTGTCAGCATCAGTGTGATACCTAACGTCATTATAGAGGCGGAGTATTCATCTCGAGAGGGGTGTTCACTTTCCCGTCACCGCAAGGCGAGGGTTTTCCTATGTTTGGTCTCGGCGTTCCGGAGTTAATTCTCATCTTCATCGTCGCGCTGGTCCTCTTCGGGCCGAAGCGACTCCCTGAAATCGGCCGCACCCTGGGCAAGGCGATGGGAGAGTTCAAGAAAGCGACCGACGAGCTGAAAAACACGGTCGAACGCGAGGTCCGCATGGAAGAACTCCGGCAGATCTCTCCTTCGATGAGCACGCCGGTCGAAACCGTATCAAGGACTGAGCCAGTGACCGCTCTCCGTCCTGTGGAGGCCGTTCCGGCCGTCGTCTCGACTCCGGACGATCAGGAAAAGACTCACGCGTGACGACGACCGCGCAGGCCGGCGTTGATTCGCCGCCCGGAGACGAAGAAACCGACCGCGGCCTGACGAAGATGTCGTTCCTCGAGCACCTCGAGGAGCTGCGCAAGCGTCTCGTCTGGTCGTTCATCTACCTCGGCGTCGGCTTCGCGCTGTGCTGGCACTACGCCGACATCATCTTCGCGTGGATCCAGAAGCCGCTCACCGACTTCCTGCCGAATGGCGACAAGCTCGCCTACACAAAGTTAACAGGACCGTTTTTTCTGTACATGAAGGTGGCGTTCTT
>DASVHS010000699.1:0-1615 GCA_036382495.1 Thermoanaerobaculia bacterium
CGAGGAACATCATCAGGCCGAAGGTGGTGATCTCGAAGTTACCTACTCTAAGTAAGGTGGGATACATGGTTTCGCCAACAGTTTATGCTGAGCGAAGCGAAGCATCTTCGGTTCACCAGCGACAATCATGACGATATGCGAGGAGCGTACGTGTACATCATGAGCAACAAGAGCCATCGAATCTACGTTGGATCCACAACGAATCTGCCGACGCGAGTTGCGGAGCACCGCATGAAGCGATATCCGAGCGGCTTTACGGCGCGCTACAAGTTCGATCGCCTCGTTTGGTTCGATGCGGCGGCTGCCTTCGACGCTGCCTTGCTTCGCGAGAAACAGATCAAGGGCTGGACGCGAGCGAAGAAGGTCGCACTCATTCAGGAGAACAATGCAGACTGGCGCGATCTCAGTGCTTCCTGGACCGAACTGCTCAGAATCGAGTGACGTAGTGATGCACCAAAGATTCTTCGCTTCGCTCAGAATGGGTTCGATGAGGCTTCAATGCATTTTACTTTTGTAAGTGGAGGCGAGTCCCACGGCCCCCAGCTCACGATCATCATCACCGGCATGCCGGCCGGCGTGACTCTCGACCGCGCGCGCATCAACAGCGATCTCTCCCGGCGCCAGCATGGGTACGGGCGGGGCGGGCGGATGAAGATCGAGCACGACGAGGTCGAGATCGCCGGCGGCGTCCGTGGCGGTGAGACGCTCGGGTCGCCCATCGCGATCGTCATCCGCAACGCCGATTTCGAGAACTGGAACGGCGCGATGGATCCTTGGAGCGTGAACGCGGCCGAGGCGGAAAAACGGCGCGTGCATGCGCCGCGGCCGGGTCACGCGGACCTCGCCGGCGGGATGAAGTACGACCGCAAGGATCTTCGCGACATTCTGGAACGGGCGTCGGCACGCGAGACGGCGTCGCGCGTCGCGGCCGGTGCAATCGCGAAGGAATTGCTGCGCGCATTCGATATCGAGATCCGCTCCGGCGTCGTGGCCGTCGGATCAGCCGGCGATCCCGAGGTGAGCGTGACCTGGGAAGACCTGCAACGCGTCGATGAGAATTCGCCCTTGCGCGCGATCAATCGCGACGACGAGAAGGCGATGGTCGCCGCCGTCGACGCGGCCCGCGAAGCCGGCGAGACACTGGGCGGCACGATCGTCGCCGCCGCGCACGGCGTCCCCATAGGACTCGGAAGTTACGTGCAGTGGAACGAGAAGCTCGACGGCCGCATCGCGCAGGCGATCCTGTCGATTCACGCGGTGAAAGCCGTCGCCATCGGAGACGGCATCGCCGCCTCCCGCAGCCTCGGCTCCGAAGTCCACGATCCGATCTATTTCACCGATGATCAGGGATACCACCGCAAAACCAATCGCGCCGGAGGACTGGAAGGCGGCGTGACGAACGGGCAGGACGTCGTCGTTCGTGCGTTCATGAAGCCGATCTCGACTCTGCGGAAAGGCTTGCCGTCGGTCGACATCGAGACGCGCGAGGAGCATCGGTCGCAATGGGAACGCAGCGACGTCACCGCCGTTTCCGCTTGTGGTGTCGTCTGTGAAGCGATGCTGGCGATCGCGATCGCCGATGCCATGCGCGAAAAATTCGGCGGCGATTCGCTGG
>DASVHS010000700.1:0-3540 GCA_036382495.1 Thermoanaerobaculia bacterium
GCGGGATGTGCTCGAGCAGCCACGCCCGGTCGGCCAACGACTCGCGGACCACGCCGAACTGCATGTGCTCGAGGTAGCGCAAGCCGCCGTGGATCATCTTCGTCGACCGCGAGGACGTCTGCGCGCCGCACTCCCCTTTCTCGAACAGCGTGACGTCGTAGTCGCGCCGGCAAAGCTCCCAGGCGATCCCGGCCCCGTTGATTCCTCCGCCCACCACGCACACCCGGTTGCCTGATCGGTTGCCGGTTGCCGGTGGCCGGTTGCCGGTGGCTTGCACGTCATGCAATGTAGCGCATCACCACGCTAGACGAAGGCAGTCGTTGCCCCCCATGTCATCCCGAGCGGGAGCGAGGGACCCGGGGGAAGAGGAGGCCGGCCTTCCCCCGCCCGGGTCCCTCGCTCCCGCTCGGGATGACATACGTGGCGAACCGGCAGCCGGGTTGCAAAGCCGATCCGCTGTGAGCCCGCTGGACGCAGCGAACGTGACTCCAATTACCGCCGAGCCCGGCGGCGATCTCGCCGCAATGTTGACGGGCGGCGGCGCCCGCGCCGCGTATCAGGTGGGACTGATTAGGGGACTCGCACAGCACTTTCCCCATCTCAGGTTCCAGATCGTCACCGGAGTTTCCGCCGGCGCGCACTCCTGTCGTCGAAGGCTACCCGCCCGCCACCCAGATCCTCGGCCAGCTCATGAACTCGATCTTCCTCGACGTCATCGACGAAGACGTCGCGCGCATGCAGCGAATGAACGAGATGATCAACAAGCTCGATTCGCGCGAGCGGAACGGCTTCAAACCCATCGACCTGCTCGTTCTCCGTCCCTCCCGCGACCTCGGAAAGCTGGCCGGCGCGTACGAGAAGTATCTTCCCCGCCATCTGAAGACGCTCACGCGAGGATTGGGAGCGAGGGAAACGGAATCTCCCGACTTCGTCTCCCTGCTGATGTTCGAGCCGCATTACACTGCGGAGCTGATCGAGATCGGCCGTGCCGACGTCGATGCTCGCGTCGACGAAATCCGGGCCTTTATCGGAGAACCCGTGCCGCAAGCGGCAGCACTCTGAGATAATCTCCTTCCGGACATCGTTTTTCTCTCTCTCTAACCAATGCCCGTACTGGAACTTGAACTGCTCGGTGACTTCCGCATGCGGTCGGATGCGGGGTCACTCATCAACATTTCTGCGAAGAAGTCGCAGGCGATGCTCGCGTATCTCGGCGTCAAGCCGGCGCAGCTCGTCTCACGCGACAAGATGGCCGCGCTGTTGTGGAGCAGCACCGCCACCGAACAGGCCCGCCAGAGCCTTCGCCAGACTCTCTCCAGCCTGCGCAAAGAGCTCGCGCAGATCTCTCCGGACCGCAAGATCCTCGTCGAGGAGGGAGACTTCCTTTCGCTCGACCCCGAACTCGTACACGTCGATGTCGCCGAGTTCGAGAAGCAGCTCGGCATCGGCGGCGAAACGGGACTGCCCAAAGCGGTGGCACTGTACCGCGGCGATTTTCTCGAGGGTTTCGAGCTCGACGAGGAGCGGTTCGATCAATGGGTGATCGCCGAGCGCGATCGCCTGCATCGCGCATCGCTGCGCGCGCACTCGCAACTCGTCGAGATCCAGACGCGAAGCGGCTCGCGCGATGAGGCGATCGCCACGGCGCAGCAGTCGCTGCGCATCGATCCGATGCAGGAGAGCATGCACCGGACGCTGATGAAGCTCTACATCGATGGCGGCGATCTCGTGAACGCCGTCCAGCAGTACGACGTCTGCGCAAAAACGCTCAAGCGCGAATTGCAGATCGAGCCCGATGCGGAGACGCGGAAGCTGTTCCAGCAGGTGGCCGCACTGCGCGCGCGGCGCGGCGAATCGGAAGAGACCCCGGCCAACGGAAAGAAAACGATCCTGGTCGTCGAAGACAACGTGCTCAATCGCGAACTGACGAGCGCCGTGCTCAAGACCGCCGGGTACGAAGTCGCCGTTGCCGTCGACGGCGCCGACGCCCTCATGGCCCTCGGCCGCGATCACGTCGACCTGATGCTTCTCGACATCGACCTGCCGTTCATCGACGGCCACAACCTGCTTCGCGCCGTCCGCGCGAAAGGCGTCACCGTCCCGACGATCTTCGTCTCCGGTCTCCCCGGCGAAGAACCGGAGCTGAAGGCGTTTCAGGTCGGCGCCGCCGACTTCATCCGCAAACCGGTGAAGAACAATGTTCTGCTCGCACGGGTCGCGAAAGTCCTGAAGGGCGAGACTTAGAACCGCCCTGCTGTGTTTGCCTCGTTTTTGCAGGAGGCCTACAGTCATGGATATGAAAAAAGGGGACAAGGTACTCGTCGTCGAGGCCAGTCCGCTCGTTGCTAATGCGATTGAAGCGGCGGGTGATCGCTTCCCGTTCACGCTCGATCGCGCAACCGATGGCTGGCAGGCCATCGAGATGCTGGAGACCGAGGAGTACGCCGCGATCGTGATCGATAGCGACATGCCGCAGCACAGCGGATTCGGCGTCATCACTTACCTTCGCGAGGAAGTCGGTGGCGATCACCTTCACAACGTGATCGTGATGACGAACTCCGATGAAGACACTCTCCGCAAGAAGCTCAGCCAGGAAGAGCTGCGCGTCGTCCGGCGCGAGAATGCTGTCGACGAATTGACGAACGTCCTCGGCGAATGAGCGCGGGCTGAAGCCCGCGACCACACAGAATCAGCGCCCGATACTGCGCAGAATCGCTTCCGCGCTTCGCTCGATGTCCTCTTCGGTCGTCGCCCAGTTCGACACTGACACGCGCATCGCGGCCTGATTCTTCCACATCGTTCCGCCGAGCCAGCACGTTCCATCCTGCTGGACGCGCGTGATCACCTCCCGCGTCCGCTGATCGTCGCCAAAGCGGACGAGGACCTGATTCAACACCACGTCGTTCAGGATCTGCACGCGATCGTCGCGCTGGAGAAGATCCGCCATCTGTTTCGCGCGATCGCACAACCGGTCGACGAGATCCTCGACGCCGAGGCGGCCGAGGGTGCGCAGGGCGGTGTAGACGGTGACGCCGCGGCCGCGTCGCGAAAACTCCGGGACCCAGTCCAGTGAGTCGCGTTCCTTGCCGCTCGTCTGCTCGAGGTATGCAGCGCTCGACGTCATCGACGCGCGATGCGCCGCGGAGTCGCGCACGATCGCCACGCCGCAGTCGTACGGGACATTCAGCCACTTGTGCGCGTCGATCGCCCAGGAGTCGGCGAGCTCCGCTCCGTCGACGAGCGGCCGCTTGCGACGACTGGCCGCCGCCCACATGCCAAACGCTCCGTCGACATGCAGCCACGCGCCGTGATCTCGCGTCGCCGCAGCGATTTCGCGCAGCGGATCGAACGAACCGGTGTTGATGTTGCCCGCCTGCGCGCAGACGATCGTCGGCCCCGACAACTTCGACAGCGTCTTCCGCAACTCATCGGCGCGCATGCGGCCCTGCTCGTCAGTCGGAATGAGAATCGCCTTCGTGCCGAGGCCGAGGTAGCGGAGGGAGACGTAGATGGTGATGTGAGCTTCGGAGCTGAGGACGA
>DASVHS010000701.1:0-3457 GCA_036382495.1 Thermoanaerobaculia bacterium
AGGACGTCCGGCGCTTCGTCGAGATCACCGGCGACGTCAACCCGCTGCACGTCGATGATGCGTTCGCGTCGGGCACGCAGTTCGGCCGGCGCGTGCTGCACGGAATGCTGACCGCGTCGATCTTCTCGACGATGGTGGGCATGCTTCTGCCCGGCACCGGGGCGATCTATCGCTCGCAGACACTCAGGTTTCTCCGTCCCGTCCACGTCGGTGACACGGTCACCGCACACTTCGTCGTCCGCTCGATCGATCGGGTGAAGCATCGTCTCGAGATCGAGTCGTGGATCGAGAATGCCACCGGCGAGCGCGTCGTCGACGGCATGTGCGAAGCGGGGTTGATGCGGGCCGAGTGACCGAGGTTCCCTGGCCCGCGAATCATCACTTCATCTCTGCCGCAGCGGAGTTGATCGAGTCCCACACTTCAGTTTTCTCAGACGTGTCGTGCGTGCCGGCCATCGCTTTGTCGAAGTACTCCTTCGCTTTCGCAGCATCGCCTTTCGCCGCGTACGTCTCGCCGAGGCCGGCGAAGACGCGCCACAGTTCCGAACTGGATGGATGCGCGGCCGCGTAGTTGTTCAGGAGCGCGATCGACTCGTCGTATTTCTTCGCCTCCACGAGCGGGCTGTAGGCAAGAGCAATCGTCTCCGCCTCGGGCGCGAATGCTTTCGCTCGCTCGCGCAATTCTGCCGCGCCTTTCGTGTCGCCCTTCTTTTCGAGAATCGACGCCTTCGTGCGCAGGGCGCTGGAGGTGACGTTGAGCGAGAGCGCGTGATCGGCGTAGCGCAGAGCCGTGTCGGGATCCCCGTTGCGGAGCTCCCATCGCGCGGCTGAGCCCCACGCGCTCGCGTCCCAATGTTTGCCGCCCCGCAACGCGCCGGCGATGGACGCGCGGACCGTTGCCGGAACGTCGACTTCGATCTTCACGGGGACGCGCAGCTTCTCCCATCGGATGGCGAGAAGCGCCGAATTATTCGTGAGGTCTTCGAACGTGTAGCTGAGTCGCTCCTGCGAGTCGATGACGGTCTGCGCCGTCACGTTCACGCGCAAAACGTCCTCGGAAGGATCGTAGTTGTACACGCCCCAGTCGCCGCTGAACTTGCTGAAGATGACGGTCCACTGCGACGCCGACGGAATCGCGTAGAACGCATACGTTCCGGCGGGGAGTGTCTGTCCCTCGATCTTCACCGGCGTCGAGAACGAGATCATCGTGTTCTCGTTCGCGCCGGCACGCCACGGGCTGTCGAAGGGAACGAGGCCGTTCCAGATCTTTCGTTTGTTGACAGCGGGGCGATGGTAGGTGACGTTGATGTCGGTCACGCCGACCGTCTGGCCGACGGTCGCGGCGGGACTCGGCTCCGGCAGCCGGATCGCGGATTGAGCGCTCGCGGAAAGCGCGACGAGAAACAGGGCGATCCCGATTGCGATGTTTTTCATGCGCGAAATCCTATGCGAGGGGAGGCGGGAAGGTGTGGCGAACGTGCAACTTCGAGTCAATACGAGGGAAATCGCACTCAGGAGGTCGTCAGTTCCATCCTGATCAGCTCCACCACTTTCCCTCAATCACTGAGACGTTCGCCTGGCGACTGCAACGCGCGCACGGAACGGGGGACGTCGCACAGGCAAGGAAGTCATTGAGCATATGAGAGCGGATCCGCTCGTCCTCTGGGCGTGGACACCAGGCGCCGGCCGCACGACTCCGCCGCTCTCGCACGAAAAGTTCGTGGCGGCGTTGGAAGCATGGACCGACGCGGGCATGCCGTGCCCGGCGAATTGAAGCGGCGCTCGCCGACAGACTCGCGCGGTTGCCTTCCGTTTCACCGCGTTTTCAGAATCGACTCACGCTGCGCGCAACGTCCGGCATGACAATGTCGCTTCGTGATCACTCGACGAGACGCAGTTCGCCTGATGGGTTCGGCCACGGCTGGAGCTTGGTTTGCCGCGCAGACGAGTCTCCATGCTTCAGCGGCCGGAGCGAAGAGCGATTCTCCCCGGCTTGCGCCCGGAGCTCCGATGTCGCCGGAGCGGATCGCTTTGATTGAAGCGTTCAAGCAGAAATCCGACGGACTGGAGAAGAAGTTCGAGGCGCACACGCACAAGGGTGACTTCGTCATGCCTTACCGGTTGTTCCGGCCGGACGTCGCGGGAAAACTGCCGCTGGTCATCTATCTGCACGGAAGCGGCGGGCAGGGCGACGACAACGAGAAGCAGCTCCGGCTGGGCAACATCTTCGGCACTCGCGCGTGGTTGCTTCCCGAAAACCAGAAGAGTTTTCCCTGCTACGTTCTCGCACCGCAGACCGACCGCGGGTGGGTTCGTTACGACCAGGATGAATTGAAGAAAGGCGTCGCGAAGATCCTTCCCGGTCTGGGCGATGGGGCGCGATCCGTGCTCGAGATCGTCGACAAACTGCGGCGCGAGCTGCCGATCGATGAGCGGCGCATCTACGTGATGGGCCAGTCGATGGGCGGCGGGGGCACGTGGAACGCGATCACGAATCGTCCACGGTTTTTCGCTGCAGCGGTGATCTGCTGTGGAAGTATTTCGCTGGATGACGGCACGGGTTCGGTCGTCACCCCCGTCTGGAACTTCCACGGTGAAGCGGACAAGACGGTTCCTGTCTCCGTGTCGCGTGAACGCATGGCGGCAAGGCGGAAGGCCGGGGGCCGGCCTGTTTCCACTGAGTACGCCGGTGTTGACCACAACGTATGGGAATGGGCTTTCACCGAGCCGGAGCTCGTGACGTGGCTGTTCGCCCAGCGTCGTTGATATCCCAAACCTTCGCGCGGCACGCATCGTCACCGTAGCGGAGGACACGCCGATGCGTTGGCTCGCCGGCATCTCGATTTTTCTGGCCGTTTCCACTTCCTCAGCGCAGTCGATCGACAATCCCGCCATCGACATGGCTGGTTATCTCCGCGTCGCCGGCGAAGCGGCGCGGCATCGCGAGAGCCGGCGGGTGTCAGAGGATGACTTCATCCGGATGAGTCGCGAGCCCGGCACGATCGTCCTCGACGCACGGAGCCGCGAAAAATATGACGAGCTGCACATCCGCGGCGCGGTGAATCTCAGCTTTCCTGATATCACCGTGGAAAGCCTCCGCCGCGTCATCCCCGATCGGAACACGCGCATCCTCATTTACTGCAACAACAACTTCCTCAATGCCGAAGGTCCGTTCCCGAAGAACTCACGACGATTTGGGCTTGTCCAGCTCCATCGTCATCTCGATCATCGTTTCGCGGAACCCGAGACGGCGGAACAGCCGCCGCGCCGTTTCGTTTGATGCCGCGCTTCCGAGGACGACCCGCGGCGCGTCGCGCTCCCGCAGCCATTCGATCGCCGCCTGCATCAGCTTTGTGCCCACGCCCGCGTGCCGCGAACGCTCGTCCACGGCGACGTCATGAATGAAGCCGGCCGGACCACGCAGCTCTTTCCATGACAACGGCTCGAGGGCCGCGTA
>DASVHS010000702.1:0-8343 GCA_036382495.1 Thermoanaerobaculia bacterium
GGGATCGTTTTTCCACCGGCGCGCGAGACGTGGGCGCGCATCACCGTCGACGCGGCGGAGAAGTCGATCGACTTCCCCACACTGCAATACTTCCTGCCATGGGCGACGGAAACCGACCTTGCGGACTATGCCCACGAAGCAAATCCCTACGCGAAACCCGCAAGCGCGCTGCGGCGGATCCTGGTGGAGACCGAGGTGTACCGGCGCCTTGCGAACGATGTGTTCGCGACGGCGATCCCAGACCTCGCAATTGTCTATATTCAGGGCACCGACTCGATTGGTCACGTCTTCGCACCGTTTGCACCTCCGAAGCAGCCCGAGGTGAGCGAAGCGGATTACGCCCACTATCACCAAGTGCCGGAGCTCTACTTCCGCCGGATTGACGAAGTGCTCGGGGAGTTCATTCGCGTGGCAGAGCGCAACCACGCGGTCCTGATGCTCGCCTCCGACCACGGCTTCCGGTGGAAAGAAGGGCGGCCTGTCACTCTTTCCAGCGTCGCCGCGGGAACTGCGGCGAAATGGCATCGCAACGATGGCATCTTTCTAATCTGGGGAGCCGGCGTCGAGCCGAGCGCCGGCCGGCGGATCCGCGGCGGCGTACGCCGGATCTGTGCGACGTTGCTCGACCTCTGCGGGCTGCCACGGGATGCACACATCGCCGGCCCGTCGCTTGCTACTTCAAAGAAGGCGAGCAGGATCGACTATCGCCGCTGGTTTACGCGGTATGCAACTTCTGCCGTCACCGCGTCCAGCGCCGCCTCCGCGAACGAAGAGTTGTCGAAGCTGCGCGCCCTTGGCTACATCGGCTCAGGTGAGTCGACCGCGCGTCCAACTGGGACGTCATCCACTAAGACCGCCGAAGCCTTCAACAATGCGGGGTTGATACTCAAAGAGGAGAATCGGATTGCGGATGCGATCTCGACATTCAAAGAGGCACTAAAACTGGATCCCCATCTCGCTTCGGCCGCGTGGAATCTGAGCGACCTGCTTTCCTCGCGAAACGAGAATCCTGACGAAGCCGACGAACTCCTTCTGCGTGCTCTGCAGAACGGTCTACCCGAAGCGCCAAAGCATGTCATCGAACGCGCGATCCGGTATCAGCGGGCAGGACACACCGATCGCAGTCTGCATCTGCTCGAAGTCGCGGTTTCACAACGCGGCGACGATCCCGGACTGCGCATGTTTCGCGGCCGGTATCGGATCGACCACCATGACTGCGGCGGCGCGCTGGAGGACTTCAGCGCTGCGGAGCAGCTGAGGCCGAACGACGCGCTGGCGTTCGCGTCCGCCGGCCTCGCGCAGATGTGCCTTGGCAACGGCGGGGCGGCGGAGGTCAGTTTTCAACGATCGCTGCAGCTGAATCCAAACCAGCCCATGCTGCGGCGCTATTTGCAGCAGTAACGCGACCTGGGTCGCGGTCGACGACATGTTGCTACAGCGGGATGTTTCCGTGCTTCCGCGGCGGGTTCTTATCGCGCTTGTTCCGCAGCATCGCGAACGTCGTGATCAACTTCCGGCGAGTGAACCGGGCCTCGATGATCTCGTCGACGTACCCGCGCTCGGCAGCGATGTACGGGTTCGCGAACTTCTCTTTGTACTCGGCCACCTTCGACGAACGATCATCCGCACCGCGATAAAGAATGTTGACCGCGCCCTCTGCGCCCATCACCGCAATTTCCGCGGTCGGATACGCGAAGTTCATGTCGGCGCGGATGTGCTTCGAGTTCATGACGCAATACGCGCCGCCATACGCCTTGCGCGTAATCACCGTCACCTTCGGCACCGTCGCCTCGGCCAGCGCGTAAAGTAGCTTCGCGCCGTGAATGATGATGCCGCCGAACTCCTGATCCGTTCCCGGCAGAAATCCCGGGACGTCTTCGAGCACGAGCAGCGGAATGTTGAACGCGTCGCAGAATCGAACGAACCGCGCGCCTTTGCGCGAGGCGTTGATGTCGAGCACTCCGGCGAGAAATGCAGGCTGATTTGCCACAACACCGACTGAATATCCGTTGAGGCGGATGAACCCGACGACGATATTGCGCGCGAAGTGCTGATGAACTTCGAGGAAATGTCCCTCGTCCGCGATCGTGCGGATCAGCTGCCGCATTTCGTAAGGCTGGTTCGCGTTCTCCGGGATGAAGCCGTCGAGCGACGCGTCGACGCGGTTGACGTCGTCACGAGTCTTCGCCTGCGGAGGATCTTCGAGATTGTTCGACGGCAGGTACGACAGCAGCTCGCGGATCGTCGCCAGGCAGTCTTCATCCGAGTCCGCTGCAAACTGGGCGACGCCGGAGACCTGGTTGTGCGTCTCCGCCCCACCGAGTTTCTCCTTCGTGACTTCTTCGTGCGTGACGGTCTTGATGACGTCGGGCCCGGTGACGAACATGTAGCTCGTCTTCTTCACCATGAGGATGAAGTCGGTGATCGCCGGCGAGTAAACCGCGCCGCCCGCGCACGGGCCCATGATCGCGGAGATCTGCGGCACGACGCCCGATGCGAGCGTGTTGCGCAGAAAAATATCCGCGTAACCGCCGAGGGAGACGACGCCTTCCTGGATGCGGGCGCCGCCGGAGTCGTTGAGTCCGACGATCGGCGCGCCGTTCTTCATGGCCAGATCCATGATCTTCACGATCTTTGCGGCGTGCGTCTCGCTGAGCGATCCGCCGAACACGGTGAAGTCCTGCGCGAACGCGTAGACGAGACGTGCGTTCACGGTGCCGTAGCCGGTGACCACACCGTCGCCGGGCACACGCTGCTTCTCCATGTTGAAGTCCGTCGATCGATGGACGACGAGCTGATCGAGCTCCTGGAACGATCCCGGATCGAACAGCAGTGCGATGCGCTCGCGCGCGGTCAGCTTGCCTTCGTTGTGCTGGCGGTCGATGCGTTGTTGACCGCCGCCGAGCTCACTCTCGCGTTTGCGGCGTTCCAGTTCTTCGAGGCTGCGTTCGAGCGACATCGCGCGCCGCTTACCGCGACGGCTCCTCATCCTCGCCGCGAAGACTCTCCGCCAGCGTTCGCACCACGATCTCGATCCCCACCTCGGCGTCGTGGAACTCGAGCACGCCGCGGTCCTCGAGGCGATTCACCAGCGCACGCGCGAGAAATTCGATCTGACGTTCGTTGACGGTCATGAAGCTCCTGCTGATTAAAGCATCATCTCCGCCCCGAAGGAACCCGCCCCGTACGGATACCAGCGAACAGCCTCGGATACGGCGTCGATTCTCGCCACGCGGACGGTTGCCGGAAACACCGTTGCGCCGCGGACGCAAAGCACGCTCATGGTCAATCGTTCGATCGGAGCGAGCAGTGCGATCGCCCGAGGAAGATCCTCGACGATCTGTGTCACGTCGCAGGAGGCGCGAAGAGAAAAAGGCGCGCGGACCGGACGGACGCGATAACTCGGCCGGAACCAGTTCGGCCACTGGCCGATCGAGACGTCGCATGTTTCGATCGCCGACCCCTTCCCGTCAAACCCGCCCGCGGTCTGCGTCAATTGAATATTGGGCGGGACGAGACCCAGGAGCGCAGGGAGCAGCGCCGCAGAAACATTCGGCGCAAGTCGAATCCGCGCTTCTGTGTGGGTGCCGGCTTCAACCGGCACCGCGCGCACCAGCGCGCCTGAAATCATGCGTACGTCGGCAAGATCAAAGTCACCGAGATCAATGAGCGCGCGCAATGCTCGAAACGTGATCGCGACGTGCACGCGCCGCGTGGTCTCGCGCCAGCGTCGGTCGCCGAATTGATGTTCGGCGATGCCTTCGCTGACGATGAGCCGTTCGATCTTCAGCGGAGCGCGAACGATCGAGTGGATCTCGCTGACCGTTTCGTCGATCGCGCCGCCGTCGATCGGCGGCAACTCGACGGTGTGCGCAATCGGCCGGCAGGTAAACGTTTGCGCATCCTCGATCGCTTCACCCGCTTCATCGGAGCGGACGATCGTTCCGTTCTCGTAGCGCAACGTCCGGCCGAATTTGCGATAGATCTCGCTCATCGGAATTCCGTGACGAGATCCGGCGAGTGTGACCCGACGAACACGTTCTGCCCTTCCTTCGAGCAGATCACGCCGGGATATCGGCGCACGTCGCCGGATGCGCCGCGAAGGGAACGCGCGATGGATTCGCGCGGCTCGTCGATCATGAACGGACGCAGGCGAATGGATTCATTGCCATCGATTCGATTTGCGGCGGAGATCGACAGCGATACGCGATCGGCTAGCGGCTCGTACCTTCCGCCGGCGACCAGCAGAATTTCGATGTAACGCGACGACGGCGGGCTGAAGCCCGCCTCCACACAGGTGACGGTCACCTGGGCCATGCGGCGTAGTGGCACGTCGGTGAAGGATTCGCGGCGCATCGCGAGCGGCGTTTCGACGCGCAGCCACGAGGGCCACTCGAGCGTGGGCTGATCGTCTTCGGCGGGATGTCCTGCGGCTTCGTGCATCAGCACCGCGCCCGAACCGTTGCGCCACACGAGAGGAACGCCGAGATCGCCAGCGTCGGCGATCGCGGAAACGCTCGCGAGATCGATCAGCATCTCGTAGTCGGCAGCAAGGTGAGGCAGCGTCGTGACGACAGAGAGATCGCGGACGCTCAAGCTGATCGTGGCCGACACTCCACTGTCGCTGCGCGCCGTCACGACTGCGCGCGCACGACCCTCGCGCAGCGACGCGATTGCCTCACGAACGCGGTCCGATTCGCGATCGCAAAGCACGAGCAGTTCGTCGTCGCGATCGTCGCGGGCATCGATCGTTGCGCCGCGCTGATCGGCCGATCCATGGATCAGCCGTGACTCGGTGACCAGCCGCGACCCAAGCGACCACGACTCGTCGCGGGTCACGATCGCGAAGTGTTTTGAATCGATCAATTCAGCTGGTATTCGAACGCCTTGGTCTGCGCGTTGAAATTCACCACGAGTTTGTGCGGCACTCCCGGACGGAAGTTGTAGCGGATCGACTTGTGCTCGCTGATGCTCTGCGACGGCACGATCACCCACACCTGGACGTCGGCGTCCTTCGCCGGAAATTTCGTCGTGACGTTCACCGGACGCGGGTAGTTGCGGCGGATGAAGCGGCCACGCTCTTCGAAAAGGTTCTCGTGCGCGACGGTGTCGGACCCGACCTTGACCATGATGTAGCCGTCCGAGAACGGGCTGTTGAAGAAGGTCGTCAACTGCGCGGGCGAACCGGCAGTGACACGCGGCTCTGTCGTGGTGCCGCCGCCGGCCGGTCTCGTTCCGGGCGTGCCCGCCATTGTGGTGGTGAGCGCAGCTGCAGCTTTCGAAGCGTTCGCCGCATCGAGCTTCTGTTGCTCGAGCTGCGCGCGTTTGAGGAAGTCGGCCGTCATGTCGTCACTCGGATTCATCGAGAAGGCGGTGGTCAGCACCTGAACCGCCGCCGCGTAGTTCTTGAGATTGAACAACTCGACGCCGGCGTCGCGCTTCGCTTTCGCCGCGGCGATCTGCTGGTTGCTCAGCTCTTCCTTCTGACGGATCGCGTCGAGCTTCTGAACGATGTCGCTCACCGCGGGTGAATTCGGCGCCATCTTGTTCAGTTGCTCGAATTTCGCGTAGGCCTCGTGAATCTTCCCCTGCCGGATGAGCGCATTGCCTTCTTCGCGAAGCTGACGTTCTTTTGCGCGGCGCTGTTCGGCGCGTTGATCGGTCGGCATCGCCTTCGGTTTCTGTTTCTGGATCGCGACGACGGCGCTCGCCAGTCCGCCGAGGAGCAGCGCGACGATGACCGCGAAGATTGCCGGCGAGATCCGCGCGCGCCACGTCGGGTGGGTGCGGATCTTCCGGAACGTATCGTTCAGCTGGTCCTTGATGGCCGGGCGCGTCGCCAGCCCCGCAGAAGCGGCCGCGGCCTTCCCCGCAGGGGTCGCTCCAGTTGTCGACACCGATTTCGGCCTTGGTGATGCTTCCCCGCCCGCATCCGGAAACGGCATATCGAGCGTCGGCAGATGTGGGCGATCGTGCGTGATGACCGTTTCTTCTTCGAGCAGCGGCTCCGCCTTCGCCGGCTTCTCTCCTCGAAGGACAGCACGTAACGCCGCGGCGAGCTCCTTTGCGCGCTGGTAACGCTTGGCCGGTTCCTTCGCCAGGCACAACGCCACGACGTCCTGGTACCCCTCGGGAATCTGCGGATTGATCTCGTGAAGGGGCGGGAACGGCTCGTGGACGATCTTGTACGAGATCGAGGTCAGCGAATCGCCGCCGAACGGCTTGCGCCGGGTCAGGCACTCATAGAGACAGATGCCGAGAGAGAAGATGTCGGTGCGGCCGTCGACAGGAGTGCCCTTGATCTGTTCAGGCGCCATGTAATTCGGAGTGCCGAGGAACTGGCCCGTCGATGTGAGATTGGCGCCGCCGCCGGAGGCGATCTTCGCGATCCCGAAATCGGTGATCTTCGCGCGATTGCCTTCCAGAAGGATGATGTTGGCCGGCTTGACGTCGCGATGCACGATCCCCTTCGCATGCGCGAAATCGAGCGCCTCGGCGATCTGCGCGACGATGTCGCCGATCTGATCGAACGACAGAGCGCGGCCCTGGGCGAGGATCTCCTTGATGTTCTGCCCCTCGACGTACTCCATCGCGATGAAGTTCATCCCCGTGTCGTCGGTGCCGATGTCATGGACCGTGACGATCGCGGGATGGTTGAGGATGCCGGCGGCCTGAGCCTCGCGGATGAAGCGAGCCTGAAACTCCTTGATCTCGTCGTCGTCGGCGTGCGAGGCCGGCCGGATGGTTTTCAGCGCAACCAGGCGGCCGATCAGGGGGTCCTTGGCGAGGTAAACGATCCCCATCGCTCCTTTTCCAAGCTCACGAACCACTTCGTATCGGCCAAGCTTCAACTGGGGACGTTCTCCGGCAGAACTCCCATCCTCTCCAACGATTTCGATGGAAGTTCCATGAACCGACAATGATAACTCCTGCGCGGCTTGTCATTCCGAGCGCCGCAGAGCGCGAGGAATCCGGGCGGTGGTGGAAAGCCACGCGAACCGCCACCCAGATTCCTCGCCATCTGCGCGGCTCGGAATGACATGCCGGACCCGGTCGGGCATTTTAAATTATGATTTACGCCGGCTTTGTGAAACTTCGCGAGCTCGAGGTCACGGCATGAAGGTCTACTCAGGGTCGGAGATTCGCAACGTAGCACTGGTCGGCCACAACGACACCGGTAAAACGTCACTCGTTTCGCAGCTCCTCTTCAACGCCGGCGCGGTCACCCGCCTCGGCCGGATCGATGACGGGACGACCGTCACCGACTTCGACCCGGATGAGATCGACCGCAAGCACTCGATCTCCGCGGCCATCGCGTTCGTCGAGTGGAAGAACACGAAGATCAATCTGCTCGATACGCCCGGCTTCGGCATCTTCTCGATGGAAGCGAAGAGCGCACTGCGCGTCGCGGACTCGGCGGCGATCGTCGTCAGCGGAGTGACCGGCGTCGAAGTGTCGACGGAGAAGGTGTGGAAGTTCGCGGACGAGTTTCACCTGCCGCGGCTGATCATCGTCAACAAGATGGACCGCGAACGCGCGTCGCTCTCGCGCACGCTCGACGCGCTGCAGAAGAAATTCGGCAAGAACGTCGTCCCGATTCAATTGCCGATGGGCGAAGAGAAGAGCTTCAGCGGCGTCATCGACCTGATCTCGATGAAAGCGTGGAATTACGCGGCCGATGGATCAGGCAAGTTCGAGATCACCGACATCCCTGCCGAACACAAATCGACCGCCGACGAATGGCGCGAACAGTTGATCGAGAAAGTCGCCGAAGGTGACGACACACTCATGGAGCGGTTCTTCGAGCAGGGTGGACTCTCGCAGGAAGAACTGATCGACGGCCTGAGGCGCGAGGTCCTGCATCATCAGATCTTCCCGGTGCTGTTCGCATCTGCGTTGCACGACATCGGCGGACAGGCGATCCTCGACGCGTTCGTGTCATTGCTTCCGTCCGCCGATGAAGCGAAGTCGATCGATGGCAAGGACGCGAAGGGCCAGCCGCTGTCATTCGAGCGTCGCGCGGAGGGTTTCCCGGCAGCACTCGTGTTCAAGACGTTCTCCGATCCGTTCTCGGGACGCGTTTCGCTGTTCCGTGTTTTCGCGGGGACACTGAAGTCGGACACGTCGTACTGGAACACGACGAGAGATCACGAGGAGCGCATCGGCAAGCTGCAGTTGTTGCAGGGCAAGCAGCAGGTGCCGGTCGCGGAGTTGCGCGCCGGTGACATCGGCGCGGTCGCAAAACTCAAGGACGTCCACACGGGCGAAACGCTCGCCGCGAAAGATCACGCGATCGTGCTGTCGCACGTCGACTACCCGGAGGCCGCGATCGCGTTCGCCATC
>DASVHS010000703.1:0-4219 GCA_036382495.1 Thermoanaerobaculia bacterium
ACGATCGTTCGTACCGCGCCGCATGTGACGGCGACTGCGACGACGACGCCGACAACCACGACGTCGGAGAAAACGCAGAAGCCGAAACCGCATCACACGACGAAACAGACGACGACACAATCGGCGACGCAAACGACAAGGCACGTGAAGCGGCCGACGCAGCATCGCGCGCCGCGTCAGCCGGTTGTGCACGAGGCACGGGCGACGACGACGCCCCTGCACCCGACGACGACGCCTCCTCCTTCCACGACGGCGAAGGTCCGCAAGCCCACTCCCGCGCCAACGCCGTCGACGGCAACGGCCACGACGCCGACAGTCACGACCGAAACCGCGACAACGAAGCCCACGCCACCGCCGACGACATCCAACGCAACGACGACTTCGTCCGACACGGCGATCACCACGCCCCCGAGCACGACGTCAGCGCCTTCGTCGACCGAAACAACGGCTACGACAGCCACGACCGAATCGAACCCCGCCACGAAACCTGCGCAGTCGCGCAGCCTGTTCGGACCGATCCTTCTCATCATCATCGGCATCGGTCTGCTGCTGACGTTGTGGCGCGCATCGTCGTAGTAGAATCCGTTCGCCGTTGCTTGTGCGCGCCCATAGCTCAGATGGATAGAGCGTCAGCCTCCGGAGCTGAAGGCCGCTGGTTCGAATCCAGCTGGGCGCACCATTCCCGCCATCACCCAGCGCGGGACGCGGCAACTTCATTGGACCTTCAGGAGGTTCGACGCTGAGCCAGCCGGGCGAGTCCGACAATACCTTGCGCCGTTTGCGGCGGCTGGTGATCGGCGACCCACGAAACGTTACCGACCCCAACGTGTTTCATCACGTTTCGCTCATCGCGTTTCTGGCGTGGGTCGGGTTGGGCGCGGACGGGTTGTCATCGTCGGCTTATGGTCCTGAGGAAGCGTACAAAGCGCTAGGCCGGCACAGCCATCTCGCGATCTTGCTGGTGGGGATGACGGCCGTGACGATTCTGGTGATCTCGATCGCCTATTCGAATCTGATCGAGCATTTTCCAGGCGGCGGCGGTGGATATCTCGTCGCTACGAAACTCCTCGGAAACCGCGTAGGCGTCGTTTCCGGCTGCGCCCTCCTGGTCGACTATGTCCTTACGATTACCGTGTCCATCGCATCGGGTTGCGATCAGCTCTTCTCGTTCCTGCCTCCGGCGTACGCTCAACACAAGGTCGCCGCGGAGATCGTCGTCCTCGTATTTCTCGTCGTGCTGAATCTTCGCGGGGTGAAGGAGTCGGTGAACTTTCTCACTCCGATCTTCATCCTCTTCCTCATCACGCATCTCTTTCTCATCCTGTACGCGGTCGGGATCCACCTGACCGGCCTTCCCACCGTCTTCCGCGATGCCGCGCACGACTTTCAGGGTGCGAGAAACTCAATCGGCTTCTGGCCTCTTGCACTCATTCTTCTGCGTGCGTACTCGCTCGGCGGAGGGACGTACACCGGCATCGAGGCCGTTTCGAACGGCGTCACGATTCTCCGCGAGCCACGCGTCCAGACAGGCAAGAGAACCATGGCGCTGATGGCCGCCTCGCTCGCGTTCACGGCGGGCGGCATTCTGTTCGCGTATCTGCTCACGGGCTCGCACCCCGTCGCGGGAAAGACCATGAACGCCGTCCTGCTCGAAAACCTCTTCGGTTCATGGAAGCTCGGGAACATGTCGGTCGGAACTGTGATCGTCATCGTTACGCTCGTCGCGGAGGCGGCGCTGCTCTTTGTCGCCGCGCAGACCGGGTTCATCGATGGCCCGCGCGTGCTCTCCAACATGGCCATCGACTCCTGGATGCCGCATCGCTTTTCGCAGCTCTCCGAGCGGCTCGTCACGAAGGACGGCGTCCTGATGATGGGTGCGGCGGCGCTCGCCGCGCTTCTCTACACGAAAGGTGATATTGGGACGCTCGTCGTGATGTATTCGATCAACGTGTTCATCACGTTCTCGCTCACAGAGCTTGGAATGTCGAAGCACTGGATCGTCGATCGGCACTTGTATCCGACCTGGAAACGCCTCCTGGCGATTCACGGTACTGGTCTGCTGATGTGCCTCTGCATCCTCACGGTCACGACGTTCGAGAAATTTGCGCAGGGCGGATGGATCACGCTCGTCGTGACCACGGTGCTGATCCTCATTTCATTCGCCATTCACAAGCACTACGCAACGGTCCGCGAGGGGATGCGGAGCCTCGACGAGGTCCTCATCAATGTGCCTGCGCCGGCCGACGCCGCCACCGATCATCATCTCGACCCGAACGATTCGACAGCCGTCATCCTGGTGAAGTCGTTCTCGGGCTTCGGAGTGCACGAAGTGCTGTCCATTCACCGCCTGTTTCCGCGGACGTTCAAGAATTTCATTTTCGTCAGCGCGGCCATCGTCGACTCGGGAACATTCAAAGGTGTGACCGAGGTGCAGGCGTTGCAGGAGCAGGTGGAGACGGATCTCGAGAAGTACGTCGTCTGGGCCCGCGCGAACGGCATGCGCGCCGACTACCGGATGGGAATCGGGACTGAAGCCGTCGACACGACTCATCAGGTCTGCCTCAAAGTCGTCGAAGAATTTCCGAAGGCCATCTTCTTTCTCGGGAAGCTCATCTTCAAGGAAGAGAAGTGGTATTACCGGTTTCTCCACAACGAGACTCCGAATGCAATCCAGCGGCGGCTCCAGTTCGACGGCCTCCAGGCGATCGTTTTGCCGATCCGCGTTTTGGATTCCTAAGGACGGCGAGCAGGAAGCGAAGCATGGCGACGAACGGTAATTCTCATCATCCGCGGTGGACCGGCATCGCGCTGAAGTTACCGCTTGCGCTGTTGCTCATCGGCGCGCTCACCGCTGTGGGCATTGCACTACACGCCAACGCCGCCCCAGTCGGTTTCGCGTACCTGATTGCGATTCTCTTTGTCGCGCTGTGGGGCGGTCTCACGACGTCGCTCGTCAGCTCGATCGTGGCGACCGCCTCCTACAACTTCTTCTTCCTGCCGCCGGTCCGCACATTTACGATCCAGGATCCTGCGAATTGGGTCGCTCTCGCTTCGTTCTTCATCGCATCGCTGGTCGTGAGCCGCCTGCTCGTGGACGCCCGCACGCAGACCGCGCACGCGGAGGAGCGGGAACGCGAGATCGAGGCTCTTTACGCGCTGAGCATCGATCTGTTCGCGGCGACGAGCCGCGTTGGCGCGGTGGCCGAGGCGACGGCTCGCGTCCTTCGAAGTGTGGAAGCGACGGGAGGCGGGCTGCTCCTGTTCGCCGGCAGTCCGCATGCGCAGCAGGTCGTCTCGTGGAGTGGTCCGAAAGAGGAAGAGATCGAGGACCTCGTTGCCGGTGTCGGCCGCCATGGACTGACGCTGGAGTTTCCGGGACGCAACGGACGGGAGCTCTACGTCGCGCTCAAGATCGGAGGGCGGATCGCGGGAGTTCTCGTGGCGCGTGGAACGCGCGCGACGGTTCGTGCCGTCGAGTCAGTCGCGGCTCTTCTTGCGCTTGCAGTGGAGCGGGAGCGATTCGTCGCCGAGGGAGTGCACCTTCAGGCGCTCAGAGAATCCGACGCGCTGAAGACATCGATCCTGCGCGCGGTCTCGCACGACCTCAACACGCCGCTCGTCGCCATCGCGCTGCAGATCGAGCGTTTGCGCGAGCGAATCCCGCCGCAATCGGCCGATCGCGCCGTGCTCGAAACGATCGCAACGGAAGCGGATCGCCTGCGCCGCCGGCAGGTCGATCCTGGCGATCGCGCCACCTTCGGGACGATTGAGCAGCGTCACCTCTCCATGATTCGCCGCTGCCAGCGACCGGGCAATCTCGAGGCCGAGTCCGCGACGGCTCGTATCGCTTGCCTCCTCGGCCTCAGCGAGGAAGCGGCGCGAAGGCTCGGATGCGCGCGCGATCCCCGGACCTTCGTCGACGACCTCCATTCGAACTTTCTCCGGATCAGCCGGATGCTGGTGCGCGGTCAGGAGAATGTGCCCGCCGGGCGGCGAGATCCGGTCCGCGTTCTCGATGAGATTGACGAGGATCTCAACGGCAAGAACGGGATCGACGAAGACGTCAGGACAGTCGGCGCCGATCACGACATCGATCGGCCGTCGCTCGGCGATCAGAGCGAGATTCTCCCGCGCAGCATGGAAGAGATCGGCGGGCGGCGCCGGCTCCGGTCGTGGCACGGCCGTGCCCGACTCGAGCCGGGCCATCGTCAGCAGATTT
>DASVHS010000704.1:0-9843 GCA_036382495.1 Thermoanaerobaculia bacterium
TCCCATTCCTCCCACTTTGCCGTGATGACGCTCGTTTCCCGCGTCGCGCCCGAAATCGCGCCCGTGATCTGGTCCATCTTGTACAACTTCGGGATCGTACCGAGCGCCGCGATCGCCAGGGCGGCAATCGCGGTGATCAGGTATCGCATGTTTCGGGGGAAAGGTCAGTTCGCGATGAGGTCGACGTCCTTCGGTGACGCCACCAGCACGATCTCGTTACCGTTCATCAGGAACTCGATCCGTTCAGGGACGCTTTCCTTCTGCCGGATCATGAACTCGGAGATCTCGTCTTCGATGTGGCGCTGAATGGCGCGCCGCAGCGGACGGGCACCCGAGTTCGATTCTTCTTCGGCGCGTTTGAGCAGCCAGTCGACGACCGAATCGTCGACCGAGATGTGCACGTTCTTGTGGATCAGCGCCAGATTGACGTCGTCCACGAGCAAACGGCAGATCTGGCGGAGCTCGGTCTGCGTCAGCGGGTTGAAGATGATGATGTCGTCGATGCGGTTGATGAACTCGGGGCTGAACTCCCGCTTCAACTCCGTGTGAATCAACGCCTCCGTCGACTTCTGATCCGCCTCGGACGTCTTCTCGCGGAAGCCCATGTGACCCTTCGTCGCCAGGAATCGCGTCCCCAGGTTCGAGGTCATGATGATGAGCGTGTTGCGGAAGTCGACCTGATTGCCGAGGGAGTCGGTCAGGATGCCGTCCTCGAGGATCTGCAGCAGGATGTTGGCGATATCCGGATGCGCCTTCTCGATTTCGTCGAGCAGCACCACCGCGTACGGATTGCGGCGAACGCGCTCGGTGAGCTGGCCACCTTCTTCGTGTCCGACGTAGCCCGGTGGCGAGCCGATGAGCTTCGACACAGCGTGCTTCTCCATGTACTCCGACATGTCGAAGCGGATCAGATGCTTCTGCGATCCGAACAGGAACTCGGCGAGACGCCGCGCCACTTCGGTTTTGCCGACGCCCGAGGATCCGAGGAAGATGAAGGAGCCCATCGGACGGTTCGGTGAAGCAACGCCGAGACGCGAACGGCGGATCGCGCGTGAAATCGCTTTGATCGCCTTGTCCTGACCGACGATGCGTCGCATCAGGATCTCTTCCATGTTGATCAGCTTCGCTGCTTCGTCGGCTTCGATCGACGTGACCGGGATGTCGGTCCAGGAGCTGATGATCTCCTCGACGTCCTTCTTCGTCACTTCCATCATCTCGTCGCCGACGGTCTCGCGCTCGGCCTTGAAACGCTCGATCTCTTCCTTGAGCTCGATCTCGCGCTCGCGGAGGAAGACGGCCTTCTCGAAGTCTTTATCCGAGATCGCCTTCTTCATCTCTTTGACGATGGAGCGGATCTCCGACTCGAGTCTGCGCAGGTTCTGCGTATCCGCGACGCGGCGCAGCTTCACCTTCGCGCCGGCCTCGTCGAGGATGTCGATCGCTTTGTCGGGGAAGAAGCGATCAGTGATGTAACGATTCGATTGATACACGGCCGAACGGATCGCCGTATCGCTGTACTTCACTTTGTGGAACGCTTCGTAGCGTTCCTTCACGCCTTCGAGGATCTGCAGCGTCTCGTCTTCCGACGGCGGCGCGACGTTGATCGCCTGGAAGCGGCGGAGCAGCGAACGATCCTTCTCGATGTAGCGGCGATACTCGCGGATCGTGGTCGCGCCGACGCACGAGATCTCTCCGCGCGACAACGCAGGCTTGAGGATGTTCGCCGCGTCGAGTGACCCTTCCGCGGAGCCCGCGCCGATGAGCGAATGGATCTCATCGATGAAGATGATGATGTCGGGGTTCTCTTTCAGTTCCTTGATGATGCCTTTGAGGCGCTCTTCGAACTGGCCGCGGTACTTCGTTCCCGCGACGATCAGCGAAAGATCCAGCGACAGGATCCGCTTGTTCGCGATGAACAGCGGCACGTTGCCGTCGACGATCCGCTGCGCGAGGCCTTCGACGATCGCCGTCTTCCCCACGCCCGGCTCGCCCAGAAGAATCGGATTGTTCTTCGTGCGGCGGGAAAGAATCTGGATGATGCGCTCGACTTCCTTTTCGCGTCCGATGAGCGGATCGAACTGCGCCTGATGCGCCATCGCGGTCAGGTCGCGCGCGTACTCGGCAAGGAACGGCAGCTCTTTCTTCTGCTTGTCCGCCTCGCGCTCTTTGAGGATCGAGATCGTCTCTTCGCGAACGCCGTAGACGTTGAGACCTTTCGCGGTGAGGATGCGCGCGGCCGTCGACGACTCCACGCGCAGGATGCCGATCAGCAGGTGCTCGGTGCCGACGTACTGATGAAGCATCGACTCCGCTTCATGTGCGGCATACGCAAGAATCTTTTTGGATTCTTCGGAGAGTGGGAGCTCGGCCGACGATGAGATGCGATCGACGAACAATCGATCGCCTTCGACTTCGCGGCGGATCTGCTCGGGTTTGACGTTGAAGCGGGAGAAGATCTCTTTGATGATCTCCTCCCCCTCGCGGAGCACGCCGAGAAGAATGTGCTCCGATTCGATCACTCGACTGCCGAGCTTCGATGCTTCGTATCGGGCGAAGAAGAGAGCGCGGCGTGCCTTCTCGTTGTATTTCTCGAACATGGTGGTATGTGGTCTCGGACGATTCTACCGCTGCTTCATTTCCAAAACTCGATCACAGCGTGCCGCCAGCTCCGGATTATGAGTCACGATCACCGAAGTCAGCCCTCTTTTAACGTGGCACTCCCGCATCATTTCAAACACGCGCTGGCTGGTCTCGAGGTCGAGATTGCCCGTGGGCTCGTCGGCAAGAAAGAGAAGCGGATCGGTCAGTAAGGCCCGAGCGATGGCGACCCGCTGCTGTTCCCCACCGGAGAGCTGGTTGGGAAAGTGTCTTCGCCTCGCCTCAAGGCCCAGTTCTGCAAGTAGTGCAGCCGCCTTCCTCAACGCTTCACCCATCGGAATTCTTCCGATCCAGCCCGGCATCGCGACGTTCTCCTCCGCGCTGAACTCGGGCAGAAGATGATGAAACTGAAAGACAAACCCGACATTGCGGTTCCGAAACTTCGCCAGGTCGTCGTTCGACATCGACGTGAGATCGCGATCGGCGACACGAACGCTGCCGCCATCCGGCCGATCGAGGCCGCCGAGGAGGTGAAGAAGTGTGGATTTGCCGATGCCGGAAGGGCCGACGATCGCGAGCATCTCCCCTTTTTCCACGACGATGTCGAGGTCGCGGAACACTTCCACCGGAACTTCTGCGTTGCGATAGGTTTTGGAGAGGTTGCGCGCCTCGAGGAACGGCATCGGCCGCGATTATGACTGGTCGTCCCGCTTCTGTGCGATTGCGAGCTCGAACGACGCGCGCATCGCCTGCCGGCGCTTCGCATCGGCCTTCTCGTACGCTCGGCAGAGGACCTCGACCTCCGCTTCGTTCGAGGGCGCCGGAATCGTGAATCCCTCCGACGGCTGTTTGCGATCAGTGACGTACAACTTCATCCACTCCCCGCTGCCGAGCGTGCACTGAAGAAACGGCGCGTCGAGGACCTCGGGCTCATCATCGTCATCGACATACGGATTCTTCGTCGCCGTCGCCGGCGCCGGCTCAGGCTTCAGGGCTTTGACGAGCCAGTCGACGACTTCACGAATGATCGCCGGCGAGTACTCAATCGCGTCGCAGAATTCGAGACCGGACAGGTAACCTGGTTTTCCGCCGAGCGACCGCATCTCCGATCGCATCACCGTCGCTTCGACTTTGACCGGCTTGCCGCGCCACTTGAATCGAAGCGACATCCGGGCATGCGGCAGAACGCGGTCGGAATGTTCGATCTGACAACCGAGGAGACTGACTTCGACGATTTTCGCGGCGAAACCGCCGAGGGTCGCGGGCACGGGCTTGGGAAGAGAAAGCCGTTGAGCGCCGCGGCGGTCTTGCATCCGCGGATTGTGCGCGTACGGAAGGAAGGCCGTAAAGTGCGGGCGATCACTAAGTCATCTGATTCATGCGTTGATCGAGGGCAGCCGCAGAGCGGTCGTCGAGCGCGATGTGTCGTGCTTCCGTTCCCTCGATGACCCCGACAGAGACCGGATAGTCGAAGCGGCGCGACCCGGCGCTGGCGGGATTGAAAAAACGGACGCCGCCGATGACTTCGTTGTGCGGCAGATGGCTGTGCCCGAAGACGACGAGATCGACTGACGGCAGGAGGTCGCGCACGTCATCTCGCGGGTCGTGAGGACTTGGAAGGATGTGCGTGAGCAGAATGCGCAGTCCGCCAATCGTGACCCGCGTGATGTCGTAGCCGTCGGAATCGTCGTTGTTGCCGTCGACGAATGTCACGGGCGCGATCGCACGCAAAGACGCGAGCACATCTTCGCCACCGACATCGCCGGCGTGAAGGATGTGATCGACGCCCTCAAAGATTGCCAGGACCTCGGGACGCAGCAGGCCGTGCGTGTCGGCGATGACGCCGATGCGCGTTACGCCCAGATGCTGGCCTTCTTCGCCCACGACGAGTCTTTGTACCGGTTCTTGAACGCGTCAGCGGTCTGCTTCAACGCCGAGGCGTCATTCGTCCCCTTGTATTTCGACACGCCGGCCCAATATTGAGCTTCCGCCGCGGCTTCGCTGTCCGGATATCGATCGATGATCCCGCGATAGAGCTGTTCCGCCTTATCGAACTTGTTCGTGCGAAACGCGGCATGCGCCATGCCGATGTTCAGCTGCACGAGAAATTCGTCCGCAGGCAGATATCCCTCAATGCGATGGCGTTCGTTGCCGTCGGAATCGAGAATGAGCACGGTCGGCGTCCACTGGACGTTGAAGCGTTCCATCGCTTCGGGATGCTTCTTCACGTGCAGGCGGACCGGAATCATGTTCATCACGATGAACTCCGCCACCCTTTGCTCCGGATACACCTCGGCTTCCAGCCGAGCGCATCCCCCTCACATCGGTGCAGCGGTGAAATCGAGGAGCAGCGCGTTGTTGAGCTTCTTCGCGCGGGCGAGAGCTTCGTCAACGTTTTCCAGCCATGTGATCTCCATGAGCAACCTCCTGTTGTCTAATACGCATCCATGCGACAACTCTGCCGGATCCTCGCCGTCACTCTGATCGTCTGTTCCCCGGTCTTCGCTGACGACAAAACGGACCTCGCGGCCGCGCGTGCCGTGTTCGATGAAAACATTGCCGCGATCCGCCAGCGCGATCGCGACAAGTACCTGTCGCTGTACATGCACGACGCGCGGCTCGTGCGCAACGGGCCCACTGGATTCACCACAGGATTCGAGGAACACGCGAAACACGCCGGCGAACGCTGGCCCGATGAGATCGAGGCGAGCGACGTTCACATGACTTCGCTTCAGCCCGGTCTCGTCTATGGCACGTACCGATATCGAGTTCGCTACGGCAATGAAGAGCATTCGGGCATCTCGGAGCGGATCTTCGTCAAGACTGCGGACAGCTGGAAGATCGGACTGACCGGCGCGATCGACACACCGCCCGGCACGCCCGCCCCGCCGAAAGCGATCGTCGGCGCGACGCTTCTGGACGGACGCGGCGGTGCGGCGATCACGAACGCAAACGTGATCATCCGCGACGGCAAGATCGACTGCGCCGGTCAATGCGTTGTGCCGGAAGGCGTCGACGTCGTCGATGCGCACGGCATGTGGGTTACGCCCGGACTCATCGACGCGCACGTGCATTTCTCGCAGACGGGGTGGGCGGACGGGCGGCCGGACGCGCTCGACGTACGCAAGACGCGTCCATACGATCTGACGGAAGCCGATTTGAAAGACCATCCGCAACGCTTCGGCCACTCTTATCTTTGCGCCGGCGTTACGTCGGTGTTCGACGTCGGCGGATATGCGTGGACGCTCCGCCTGCACGATCAATTCGAGAACGACACGACCGTTCCGCACGTCGTCGCCGCAGGTCCACTGATGTCGACACTCGACCATTGGTTGAACCTGCCTGCAGAACGTCAGTTCATTCATCTGCACGACGAAGCGTCAGCGCGCGAAGGCGTGCGCTATCTTGCCTCGCAAGGCGCGCGCGCGATCAAGGTCTGGTACATCGTCTCGCCGCAGTTGCCCGTCGAAACGTCAGCGCCATGGGCTGCCGCGGTCGCCGACGAAGCGCAAAAACACAATCTGAGGATGATCGTGCACGCGACCGGACTCGCTGAGGCGAAGGCATCGCTGCGCGCTGGTGCGAACGTCCTCGTGCACAGTGTCGAAGACCTTCCCGTCGACCAGGAGTTCATCGATCTAGCGAAGAAGAACGGCACGATCGTCATCCCGACGCTCACTGTTCTCGACGGTTATGTGCGCATGTACAAAGGCGTTGTCGATCGCAAAGCACCAGCGGTCGATGATCCCAATCGTTGCATCGATTCATCGACGCTCGCAAAAGTCGCCGAGACAGCAACCGTCGACGCTTCACTTGTCGATCCGACGCGCATGGCCGCGCGCCAGCAACGTGCCGAGCGATTCACGCGCGTGACGCGCGGGAACCTGAAGACGCTCGTCAACGCCGGCATCCCGATCGCCACCGGCACCGATGCCGGCAATCCTCTGACATTGCACGGTCCCGCGATTTACGCGGAGATGGAGGCCATGCAGTCGTCCGGCATGACGCCGATGCAGGTCCTCGTCTCGTCGACCGCCGTCGCATCGCGAGCGATGGGACTCGACAAACAGGTCGGCACGATTGAGAAAGGCAAGGACGCCGATCTCGTCATCGTTGCCGGCGACCCGTCGGCAGACATCGCGAACCTGCGCAAGATTCGCTACGTCGTGCGATCGGGAGTCGTCCGGCCGATCACGGGCTTGAGCGCGATGGCGCAGTGACGCTGTCGAGTTTGATCCGCAACACGCCGTACTGCTTCGACAGTTCGTCGTAGGCACCGATCACGATGCGATCGGCGCGCGCGTCGGTCACCATCTCGAACTCGTACGTGAACTGCTTCGTTGCCACGTCGGTCGCGTCCTTCGGGATCGTGAACGGCTGCGACTTCTCGTACACGTCGCTCATGATTCCAAGCGCGCCGCCTGCCGCGGCGTAAACGCGGAATGAGCCACTCATGCCTTTGTCGTCCGGCAACGCGGTCAATGAAGCGGCCGGAATCCGGATCACCACCGGGATGTGCCAGCGATTCTTCACCTTCGTGATGCGGAGAACCTGGACGTCGATCGGGAGCGTGGAGACGTGTTGCGGCTGGTAGAGACTCGACACGACGCGATCGGTCATCTGCATCGCATCGGTCTTCTCGATGAACTCACGCCGCGCACGAACGGTGTAGCTGCGATTCTTCGTCGTGACGCTGATCTTGTGCGTCGCGGCCTTCTTCGGCGCTTTGAATGCCAGCGAGTAGTACGACGCCAGGTCGTCGCGCATCGCGTTCGCGATCTTCGCCACATCGGTGAAGCCCCAACCGGCGACACCGCCGGTGCGCGTCGCGACATCATTGAGCGCAGCGGTCTCGTTGAGCAGAATCGCGTTCCCTCTCGAGAATCTCGCCATGTCCGTGCTCGGGTTCGAGCTCGTCCTCCGTTCCACGTTCTGGATCGGCGTATCGACCAAACCCGCTGGATAGACCGCGTAAAGCGTGACGCCGGCTGCGTTTGCGTTTCGGACAAGCTGATCGCGCAGGTTCACTGTGTTGAATTCGTCATCATCGCTGGACATTTGCCCAAGTCCCTGGCGGGAGTACTCAAAGCCGGCGTACTGCGAAAAGCGCCTCGTCGCCAGCAGAATCACCTTCCGACCCTCGGTGGCCGCCATCGTGTTCACGAGAATGTTGACCGTATTGATCTTGCGGCGAATGTCGAGAAACGCCCGGAGCCGCTGATCGTAGCCGCTGAGAATCACCGAATTCACCGGTGCCTGACCGGCGGCCGCCGCATCCTGATCGAGCAGCTCCTGCATGTACTCGTTGCGAATGTTTTCACTTTCCGGATCTTCGCTGACGCGATCGAAGAATTTGTGCAGTCTGTCGAGCGACGCGTCGAGCTTCGTCATGTCACCGGTGAACTCCTGCTCGACTTTCATCGCATAGCGGAACGTCACGACCGCCGCGGCATCACCGGGGCGGATCGAGTCGTGAAGCAGCTGTTTGATCGACGCGATGAACGCGTCGGCCTGCGCCGGCGGCATGACCTGACGCTCGATGAATACAACCAGCGTGCGTTTTTCGCGCGGCGACGCCATCGACGACTCGACACCGGCCTTCCCGTTGATCGTCGCCATGGCAGTGGCAGCCGGCTTGTCCTCATACTCCGCGAAATTCGTGATCGGCTGCGGCGCGCCGTTGTCGCGGATCTCGAAGTCGGCAGCCGTCAGTCCACGGATGTGATTCCCACGCCGGTCCGTGACGATCACGTCGACATTGACGATCGACACATCGATCGTTTCGCCGAGCTGCGGCAACGATGTCTGGGCCGGCAACGGCGTTACGGCCAGAAACGCGGGGAGCAGGGCGGTGGCGATGCGCTTGGCCATGACTGGATTATGATTCGGCTGGCGCAAAATCAGCAGCAACACGTCATCCTGAGCGCCGCAGAGCGCGAGGGATCTGGGCGGTTGGTCAGGCCACCGCCCAGATCCCTCGCCGTCTTCGCGGCTCAGGATGACATCTAGCCAAATGTCGGACGATCGATCAGATGAATCGCGAGACAACTTCGCTTACTTCAGCGGCGAGTACGCTCAAGCCACCCAGGCCCTGAAAGCGATCGAGGACCAGTCCTCGACCCTGCTGCTCCTCGGCAACTCGGATGATCTGCGTACGTTCATCGACCAGTTTCTCGAGATGGCGTCGCGCGTGCGCGGAGAAGCTCGCGAGCGCGAGGAGCCGAACTTCGTGGAGTGGTTCGACGAGTTGATCAAGAAAGCGGAGACGCTTCGGACGGAGATCGTCCCTCAGTGACCGTCATCGATGACGCTGCCACGCGCGTCGAAGCGCGCGTGATCGCCGATCGCCGCGACATCCACCAGAACCCCGAGCTCAGCAATCGGGAGTTCCGCACGTCGAAACTCGTCGCCGACCGTCTGCGCGAGCTCGGAATCGAAACGAAGACCGGAATCGCGCACACCGGTGTCGTCGGACTTCTGAGCGGCGCGAATCCGGGACGCGTCGTCGCGTTGCGCGCAGACATGGACGCGCTTCCGGTTCGTGAAGAAGTCGACGTCCCGTTCGCGTCGCGTGTGCGCACGACCTACGACGGCAGCGAAGTCGGCGTCATGCACGCATGCGGACACGACGCCCACGTCGCCATCCTCCTCGGCGTCGCCGAAGTGCTCGTGAAGATGCGCGACCAGATCCGCGGCACCGTGAAGTTCATCTTTCAGCCGGCGGAAGAAGGCGCGCCGGCTGGTGAAGAAGGCGGCGCGGAGCTGATGGTGAAGCAGGGCGTGCTCGAAAATCCGAAGGTCGACGCGATCTTCGGCCTGCACGTCGGCTCGCGCGTGCAAGCCGGACAGATCGGCTACAAGCCCGGCGGCGCGATGGCCGCGGTCGACACGTTGCGCATCCTCGTCCGCGGCAGGCAGACGCACGGCGCGTATCCGTGGCTCGGCGTCGACCCGGTCGTCGTCGCATCGCAGATCGTCCTCGGATTGCAGACGATCCCGAGCCGGCAGATGGAGTCGACACTCGCCCCGACGATCGTGACGATCGGCATCATCCGCGGCGGTGTGCGCAACAACATCATCCCCGATGAAGTCGAGATGATCGGCACGCTGCGGTCACTCGACCTCGGCATGCGCGAGCAACTGCATCAGCGCGTGAGACGGACCGCGGAGCAGATCGCGGCGAGCGCCGGCGCGAAGGCGGAGATCACGATTACGCGCGGGTATCCGATCACATACAACGATCCG
>DASVHS010000705.1:0-2720 GCA_036382495.1 Thermoanaerobaculia bacterium
TATGGATACGTACGCCCGCGACGTCGTCAGCGCGATTCTTCGCGATCACAAAGGGGAGACGGTGGTTGTCGTCGGCCACTCGAATACGACGCCGCAGGTGATTCGTGCGTTAGGCGTTCCGAACCCGCCCGACATTGCGGACGGCGAGTACGACGGGCTGTTTATCGTATCGATTGGGGACGGGGCGACGCCGAAGCTGCTCACATTGAAATACGGCGCGCATTAAGGGAACAACGGTGGCGGAACCCTTTTCTTCGTCGCCTGTTCGAACGAATACGCAAGGCGCAGCAATGTCGGTTCGCTGCACGCCATTCCGGTGAACGTCACGCCGAACGGCGACGGCTTCGCGTTGAAGCCGTCGGGAAACGCCGGCGTCGGCGCATTCGGCACCATCCCGAACGGCACGATCACACTCGGGTAGCCGGGACGCGCGGCGATATTCGCGCCGCTGCCGCCGGGAAACAGAATGGCATCGAGGTGATTCGTCTTCATCGTTTCGTCGATGCCGTGCGTCGCCGCGAGCTGAATGTCTTTCGCGCGATCGGAGTCGTACCGCGACTTGAACGACTCGAGGTCCATGTAATCGGAGATGTCGAGCAGCGATTGTCCGTACTTGATCGCACCCGCCTTCTGATGCGCGGTGTTCCAGTTGCGCAACTCGGTCAACGTTTTCACCGGGGCGCCGGCGCCGAGGGAGGCGAGCCATTTGTTGAAGTCGCGCTCCATGCCGTAGGCGAGGTCGACGGAGCACTTCCGCTCCTTCACGTCTTCCATGCTCGTGCAGACGCCGAAGTTGAGAAGGTTGTTGTTCGGATCTTTGTCGACGATGCTCGGGATGTCCGCGGGATCGACGACGACCGCGCCCTGCGCTTTCAGCACGGCGATCGCGTCGTTCATCAATTTCAACTGTTCGGGATTGAGACCGCCGCGCGGTTTGTCCGCGCCCGGTGGCGTGGCCTTGTCGTAGTACCAGGCGCGCGGGATTCCGATGCGCGCGCCTTTCAGGCCATCGGCTTTGAGAAACGCGGTGTAGTCGTGATTCGGCGGCGCATGGCACGTTGTTGTCGCGGGATCATTGGGATCGGGCGACTTCCCTTCGAGCACGCCGAGCATGATCGCCGCGTCGGTGACGGTCTTCGCCATCGGCCCGGGCGTGTCCATGTCCGCGGTGATCGGAATGACGCCGTAGCGGCTGACGCGGCCCACTGTCGGCTTGATGCCCACGAGCATGTTCTGATTCGACGGACTGAGAATCGATCCCGACGTCTCGGTACCGACGTTCGCGACCCAGAGACTCGCGTTCGTGCCGACGCCCGAGCTCGAGCCGCCGGTGAACAGCGCCGGACGTCCGTCGCCCGTTTCGGTGCGCGGATCGCGGCGCGGATCGTACGGATTGAATCCATAGCCTTTGAGCGCGTTGTAATTCGCCGGCATCGGAACGGGCGAGCCGGCCACCCAGTTCGCCAACTCGGTCATTCCCGTTTTCGCCATGATGATCGCGCCGGCGTCGCGCAGGTTCTTCGTCACCGTGGCTTCGTACGGCGGAACGTAACCGTCGAACGCCAGCGCGCCGCCGGTCGTCGGCATGTTCGTCGTCATAATGTTGTCTTTGATCGCGACGGGGATTCCGTGCAGCGGCCCGCGAAGTTTTCCCGCGGCGCGCTCGCGGTCGAGCTGATCGGCTTCGGCGAGCGCATTCGGATTGACGTACATCGCCGCGTTCAGCCGGTCCTCGTAGATCGCGATGCGCGTCAGATACTGCTGCACGAGCTCATGCGATGTGACGCGATGCTCGCGGAGCGCCTGCTGCATCTGCGGGATCGTGGCCTCGACGACCGAGAAGGGCTGTCGATTTTGCGCAGCGGCGCTGAGAGTGACGGCGATGACGATCAATAGTTTTTTCATTGCGCCTACCAGACGATGCAGCGTTTTTCCGTTACCCGCACCATGGCATCGGTCGTCTTGCAGGCGAACGCACTTGCGAACTCCGGCATGTTCGTCAGCGGTGCGTTGGCGCGGAAGCGATCGAGCGGATGCGGATCCGTCGTCGCCTGCAGCCGCTCCGCCTCGGGGCGGCCTGCGGAGGCCCAGCTGTGCGCGTATCCGAGGAAGAATCGCTGGTCGGGGGTGTAGCCGTCGATGATCTCGCGCGGCTTGCCTTCCTGCGATTTCTTGTACGCGGTGTACGCGATCTTGAGGCCGGCCAGGTCGGCGATGCTTTCGCCCGACACGAGCTTGCCGTTCGTCGAGACGTCGCCGACTTTGAATTCATCGAACTGCTTCTGGATGCACTCGGATTGTTTCTGGAACGCGGCCAGGTCCGCCGGCGTCCACCAGTTCGACAGGTTTCCCTTCGCGTCGAACTTCGCGCCCTGATCGTCGAAGCCGTGAGTCATCTCGTGACCGATGACCGCGCCGACTGCACCGTAGTTGTACGCGTCGTCACGATTCGGATCGTAGAACGGCGGCTGCAGAATGCCGGCCGGGAACACGATCTCGTTGAGCGCAGGGTTGTAATACGCGTTGACCGTCGGCGGCGACATGCCCCACTCGGTGCGATCGACCGGCTGGCCGATCTTCTCGATGTCGCGCTTCGACTCGTACGAGCGTCCGCGGAGAACGTTCTGAATGTACGGACCGCGATCGACAGCGAACGGGGTGTAGTCGCGCCACTTGTCCGGATAGCCGATCTTGCGAGTGAACGCGTTCAGCTTCGCGAG
>DASVHS010000706.1:0-3947 GCA_036382495.1 Thermoanaerobaculia bacterium
GTATCTTGTTTTCCCGGTGATGGCGCGCGATCGCGGCGGAGTGGATGTCCTGATGGAGCCGTCGCGATTCGTGCGCGAGTTGCCCGGCGACGCTTACGAGAAATGGGTGATCGGCAATGAGTGAGCCATTGATCCGAAACATCTCCGATACCGCCTTGTGGGTGGCGATGTACCGCGCGCTCGAGAGCGAGCGGCCCGACGCGCTCTTCCGCGATCCGTTCGCGCGAAAGCTCGCCGGCGATCGCGGGCAGCAGATTCTCTCCTCGATTCCGGACAAGCATCGACACAGCTGGGCCTACTCGATGCGCACGTATCTCTTCGATCAGTTTCTGCAGAAAGAGATCGAGGACGGCGCGGACATGGTCATCAATCTCGCCGCGGGACTGGACGCACGTCCCTACCGGATGCAGCTTCCCGCGACGCTTCAATGGATCGAGGTCGATCTTCCCGAGCTCATCGCTTACAAGCAGACGATTCTCGCGGACGCGAAGCCTGCCTGCCGCCTGGAACGTGTCGCGCTCGACCTCGCCGACGTCGCCGCCCGCCGCGAGCTCTTCGCCCGCCTCGGAGCACGCGCAAAGAAGGCGGTCATCATGAGCGAAGGGTTGATCATCTATCTGGATCCCGAAGAGGTCGCCATACTGGCTCGCGATCTCGCTGCGCAACCTTCATTTCAGCGGTGGATCACCGACCTCGCGTCGCCGGGCCTGCGCCGCATGATCGAGAAGCAGGTCGGCCGTCAGCTCCAGGGAGCGGGAGCGCCGCTCAAGTTCGCGCCGCCAGAGGGACCGCCGATCTTCGAACAATACGGATGGCGCGTTCTGAACATCGAGCCGACGTTGCAGGCCGCAGCACGACTGCGGCGCGTCGGATTCTTTTTCCGCCTCATCGCCAAATTGCCGGTATCGAAAGGCGCACAAGGTTCTCACCCCTGGTCCGCCACGATCCTGCTCGGACAATGAATCATGCGCCTGCTGCTCATCTCGTCGTCGATGGTCCACGGCTACGGCTACCTCGATCATGCCGAGTCGGAGATCCGCGATTTTCTTGGCCAGTCGAAGCGTGTGGCGTTCGTCCCATTCGCCGGTTTCGACCGCGACGCCTACACCGCGAGAGTCCGCGACCGCCTCGCCAAGATGGGTTTCGATGTGAAACAGGTTCGCGGCGCGAAAGATCTCGACAGCGTCGATGCGATCTTCGTCGGCGGCGGAAACACGTTCCGATTGTTGAAGACGCTGTATGACCTCGATCTGCTCGATCCGATCCGGCGACTCGTCCGCGGGGGAACGCTCTACATGGGCTCCAGCGCCGGCTCGGTCATCACCGCCCCAACGATCAGGACAACGAACGACATGCCGATCGTCGAGCCGCCATCGCTCGATGCGCTGAACTTCGTGCCGTATCAGATCAACGGTCACTACATCGACGCCGATCCGTCGTCGACGCACATGGGCGAGACGCGCGAGACGCGCCTCGCCGAATATCTCGAAGAAAATGAGTCGCCGGTGATCGGCATCCGCGAAGGGACGATGCTGCGCGTCGAGGATGAGATCACGACGGTTGTGGGGACGAAGGCGGCCAGGATTTTTCGGCGGGGGGAGGCACCGGTGGACGCGGCGGTGGGGACGCGGTTGAAGGGCGCACTATTCATGTCATCCCGAGCGTGAGTGAGGGACCCGGGTGGGAAGGGAGGCCGGCCTCCCCACGCCCGGGTCCCTCCCCTTCACTTCGTTCAGGGTCGGGATGACATGGGTTGTTCCGCGCGTTAACGTACACCCATGCCCACCGACTCACGGTTCGAAGAGTCAGCCGTCGCGGAAAGCGCCGAGAAGGTCGATCAGCCTCCTCTCTGGAAAGTGCTCCTGCACAACGACGACTACACCACCATGGACTTCGTGGTCTGGGTGCTGCAGTCGATTTTCGCGATGCCGGAGGAGCAGGCCGTCCAGGTGATGCTCAACGTGCACGTCAAAGGCATCGGGACAGCTGGCATTTATACGTACGAGATCGCCGAGATGAAAGTGGAGAAAACAAGCGCGGCCGCGCGCGAGCATGAATTCCCCCTTCTGTGTACGATGGAACAGATCTGAATGATAGGAAAAGGCCTCCAGGAAGCATTCGAATTTGCGGTCAACGAGGCGCTCAAGCGGCGCCACGAATACGTCACGCTCGAGCACCTGCTCTTCGCGCTTCTGCACGACCGCGAAGTCGCCGGCGCGATCGTCGCGTGCGGCGGTGACGCGAACGAACTGAAGAAACAGCTCGACGACTTCATGAAGAAGACGTTCGAGGAAGCGCCCGATGACATCACGCTGCAGCCGGTCCTGACGACGATGCTTCAGCGCGTCGTGCAGTACGCGCAACTCCACGCGCAGAGCTCCGGCCGCAAGGAAGTCGACACCGGCCAGATGCTGGCCGCGCTTTATCAGGCCGAGCGCTCGCAGGCCGTCTATCTCCTGCGCAGCCAGGGCGTGAACAAGCTCGACGTCCTCAACTACCTCTCGCACGGCATCGGCAAAAATTCTTCGACCCCCGGGAACGAGCCGGCATTCGTCGCGCCCGAGGAAGAAGGCGGTATGCGTGGCGATCCGCTGACGTCGTTCGCGCAGAACCTGAACGAGCGCGCGAAGAAAGGCGAAATCGATCCGCTCATCGGACGCACGATGGAAGTGGAGCGGACGATCCAGATCCTCTGCCGGCGCCGCAAGAACAACCCGCTGTTCGTCGGCGAGCCGGGCGTCGGCAAGACCGCGATCGCCGAAGGCCTCGCGCTCATGATCTCGCAAGGGAAAGTGCCGGCGGTCCTCAAGGATGCCGAGGTGTGGTCGCTGGACATGGGCTCGTTGCTGGCGGGGACGAAGTACCGCGGCGAATTCGAGCAGCGGCTCAAAGCGGTCATGAGTGCGCTGATGGAGAAGAAGGACGCCATTCTCTTCATCGACGAGATTCACACCATCGTCGGCGCCGGCGCAGTGAGCGGCGGCACGATGGACGCGTCGAACATTCTCAAGCCGGCGATCGCGTCAGGAAAATTGCGCTGCATCGGCTCGACGACGTACGCCGAGTACAAGGCTTCGTTCGAACGCGATCGCGCGCTCGCTCGCCGCTTCCAGAAAATTGAAGTCGGCGAACCGACGATCGCAGAAACGATCGAGATCCTGCACGGCCTCAAGCAGTACTACGAACAGCATCATCACGTGCAGTTCACCGACGAGGCGCTGAAACTCGCCACGGAGCTGTCGGCAAAGTACATCCACGACAAACACCTGCCCGACAAGGCCATCGATGTTCTCGATGAAGCCGGCGCGCGCGCAAGAATGCTGAGTAGTGTGGAGGCGGGCTTCAGCCCGCCGGCCGCCGAAGGCGGGCTGAAGCCCGCGGCAACAATCATCGGCGAGCACGAAGTCGAGCAGGTCGTCGCGCGCATGGCGAAGATCCCGCCGCGCACCGTCGCCGTCAGCGAGAAAGAGCGCCTGCAGAACCTCGAGGCGGACCTGCGCAAAGTGATCTACGGGCAGGATCACGCCATCAAACAACTCGTCAGCGCCATCAAGATCTCCCGCTCCGGCCTCGGCCATCCCGAAAAGCCGATCGGCTCGTTCCTGTTCTCGGGACCGACCGGCGTCGGCAAGACCGAGCTCGCCAAACAGCTCGCCGTCGCACTCGGCGTCGAGTTCATCCGCTTCGACATGAGCGAGTACATGGAGCCGCACACCGTGTCGCGGCTGATCGGCGCGCCGCCGGGATACGTCGGCTTCGACCAGGGCGGCCTCCTCACCGACGCGATTGAGCGCACGCCGTACGCCGTGCTCGTGCTCGACGAGATCGAGAAAGCGCATCCAAATCTCTTCTCGATTCTGCTGCAGGTCATGGATCACGCCACGCTCACCGACAACAACGGCAAGAAGGCCGACTTCCGCAACGTGATCATGATCATGACGACGAAC
>DASVHS010000707.1:0-6223 GCA_036382495.1 Thermoanaerobaculia bacterium
CTAGGAGTGGCCGTAAATCCGCAACGCAAGCGTCGCCAGGCCGAGAAAACTGAAGAAACCGCCGACGTCGGTGAACGTCGTGACGAAGATCGACGATGCGATCGCCGGATCGAACCCGAATTTCTCGAGCGCGAGAGGCACGAGTCCACCCGCGACACCGGCGATCACGAGGTTGAACACCATCGCCGCGAACAGAATCGTGGCGATCTTCCAGTCGTGAGTCCAGAAGCCGACGACGAGCGTTGTCAGGACGCCGTTCGCGATGCCGTTGCCGAATCCGACGAGCGTTTCTTTCCAGATCGCGCGAAAACCGTTCGTCCAATCCACTTCGCCGAGGGCCAGGCCGCGAACGAAGACGGTGAGGGTTTGCGTGCCGGCGTTGCCGCCCATTCCTGCGACGATCGGCATGAAGACCGCGAGCGCGGCCCATCGTTCGATCGTGCCCTGAAACCAGCTCACCACCCACGACGCGAGAAATGCGGTCGCGAGATTGATCGCCAGCCAGGGAAACCTCGCGCGAAACGACTGCATCGCCGGCGTCGACACGCGCTCCTCCGCCGCGACGCCGGCGAGGTGCATGAGATCCTCTTCGGCTTGCTCCTGGATCACATCGATGATGTCGTCGACCGTGACGACGCCGACGAGCCGGTTCTGCAGATCGACGACCGGTACTGACAGCAGGTCGTATTTCGAAACGATCTGCGCGACTTCTTCCGGCGTCGAGTCGATCTGTGTGCGCACGACGCTCTGCACCATCAGGTCTTTCAAATGCGCGTCGACGCGCGCAAGGATGAGATTGCGCAGCGACAGCACGCCGACGAGATGTCCGCCGTCGTCGACGCAATAAACGTAGAAGAACGACTCCTTGCGCGGATACCGCCGGATCTCCTCGATCGCCTGCGCGACGCTGAGATTCTCGTCGAGCGCGAGGAACTCCGTGTTCATGAGAGAACCGGCGCTTTCTGCTTCGCCTTCGAGCAGCGACTCGAGCTTCGCTCCCTGCGTCGCGCCGAGGAGCTCGAGGATCCGCGCGCGGCGCTCGTCGTCGAGGGCGTCGAGCAGATCGGCGGCATCGTCGGGCGCCGACGAAGCGCAGATCGACGCGATCGTGGAGTCGTCGAGCGACTCGATCATCTCCGTCAGATCCGGCTCATCGAGGCCGAGAAGTGCCCGAGCGGCTTTCCCCGACTCGATCAGCAGAGACAGGACGCGCTTGCGATCCTCTTCCAGCAGCAACGGAAGCACCGGCGAGATGTCGGCGGGCAGCGTCTTGTCGACGATCTTCCGCAATTGCGGGTACGCGCCGTGACGCAGAAGCTTCGTGAGCAGCTGCTGATACGAGCGAGCCGTCGATGACTGCGCCGGGGCATTTGTGGCAGGGCGATTCATTCCGTTTCGATGCTAGCAGAGCGGTAACTGGCAACCGGCAACTGGCAACCGGCAACCGGCAACCGGCAACCGGCAACCGTCATACAATCGCTCAATGACCACCGCCGCACATCCCGAGACCCGTACCGCACCGGCTGACGAGAAAGCTCCGGCGCGTCAGTTCGTGAATTTCATGTTCTTCCGCGCGGACCGCAGCTTTCGCCGCGAGAGCGCGGAGTTGAAAGCCGACGCGAAGCGTGAGTTCGCCGAAATCGTCGGCCGCTACACCGGGCCGATGATGCTGCTCCCCTACTCGACGGTCGGACTCAAGGCCGGCGTCGACTTCATGCTGTGGCGGATCGGCTACGACCTTCAGCCATTCCAATCCATGGTCGCCGACATCAACCGCTCCATCCTCGGCCGCTACCTCGACATTCCCCACTCGTATCTCGCGATGACGAAACACTCGCAGTACGTCGACGAGCACGTGCACGACGGTCAGGAAGGCCGGCGCCTGCGCATCGTTCCGGGCAAGAAGCCGTTCCTGTTCGTCTACCCGTTCGTGAAGACGCGCGACTGGTATCTGCTCCCGCCGGCCGACCGCCAGCGCATCATGAACGAGCACATCGCAATCGGACACAAGTACCCGCGCGTAAAAATCAACACGACGTATTCGTTCGGCCTCGATGACCAGGATTTCGTCGTGGCCTTCGAAGCGGATTCGCCCGCCGAGTTCCTCGACCTCGTGCAGGAGCTGCGCGAGACGGAATCGTCGAAGTACACGCTCCGCGACACGCCGATGTACACGTGCCGGCGATCGACGATCGAAGAGGTCCTCGAGTCAATCTAGGGAACCTGGGAGTGCGGCGGCAAAGCCGCCGCTTTGCTAAACGCAATCCCGCCCACCACCGCCGACAGCAGCAAGCCCGCGCCGAGGGTCATGAGCGTCACGCCGATCCCGCGTTTTTCCGCGAGCAGCCCCGCTCCCAGACTCCCGAACGGCACGAACGCATAGAACGCGAACGTGTACATGCTCAGCACGCGGCCGCGCATCGTGTCGGGCACTCGCTGCTGAATCGTCGTGTTGCACAGCGCGAGCATCGTCACCATCGAGTAGCCACAGACGACGAGAAGACCGAGCACGATCGATGTGCCTCGCGTCATGCCGACGAGCCCGAGGGCGATCCCGAACGCGGTGAGGCAGACGAAGACCATTCCGATGGCGCGCTTGTGCGTCAACGTCTTCACGGAGAGGAAGAGCGCGCCCATGAGCGCGCCGACGCCCACGCCGCCGGTGAGATATCCCATCCCCTGCGCGTCGTTCGTGAACAGCTTTCGCGCGACGATCGGCATGAGCGCGAAATACGGAAATCCGAACAGACTCGCCGCGGCGACGATGCCGATCAGCAGAAGGATGACGCGGTCGTCGCGCACGAAGCGAACGCCGTCCGCAAACCGCTTCAGCAGCGCTTCGTCCGCATCGAGCAGCTGCTGTCGATGGTGAATCGTGTACAGAACCCAGATCAGCGGAAGGAACGACAGCGCGTTCAGGAAGAAACACCAGAAGCTGCCCCACGCTGACAACGCCAGTCCCGCGAGCAATGGCCCGACGACGCGCGAGAGATTGAATTGCAGCGAATTCATCGCCACCGCATTCGGCAGACGCGCTCGGTCTTCCAGGAGATCGACGACCATCGCCTGCCAGGCCGGCGCGGAAAACGACTGCGCGATGCCGACGACGAGCGCGGCTGCGACGATCTGCCACACCGTGATGCGATGAAAGTAGATCGAGAACGCCAGAAAGAATGCGGTCAGCGCCTGCGCCATCTGCGAGATCGCCACCACGCGCTTGCGATTGACCTGATCCGCAAGCACGCCGCCGGGCAGCATGAGCACGATCGCCGGCGCCGAGCTTGCGAAGCCGACGAAGCCGAGGAGGAAGGCCGAGTCGGTGAGTCGGTAGACGAGCCAGCCCTGCGCGACGGTCTGCATCCACGACCCGACGTTCGAGATGAACTGCGTGGTCCAGAAGCGCCGGTAGTCGGATTCTGCGAAGGCTTCGAACGGCATCCGTGTGATGGTAGCGCGATTACTTTGTCTGCATCGCGAGCGCAGCCTCGAAGCGCTTCTCCATCGCTGCGATCATGTCGCGACAGCCTTTCGGATCGATGAACGGATTCGAAAAATGTGGCGAAATTGAGGACTCGTATAATCCGCGCCGCGAATGGGCATCGAAGCGCTGACATCGATCGAACAACTTCAGTCGATCGAGAAACTCTGGATCGACCTCTGGCAGCGGGACCTGTCTGCCACTCCGTTCCAGTCGCCGTATTGGGTGCTCCCCTGGTTCCGTCATTTCGGATCGGGCGAGGTGCTCGCGCTCGCCGCGCGCGCGGACGGACGCCTGGAAGCACTCGCGCCGATGCTCATCCTTCGCGACGAAGACGATCCCAGCGAGTCGCTGGGCATGCTGATCGGAACGGGCAACACCGATTACCTCGACGTACTGGCCACTGCGTCCGCGCCTGTCGCTCAGATCGTCGAACAGCTCGGCTCGGCCGATTGTGCGATGTGGGACCTGCAGCAGCTTCGCGCAACGTCGGCGCTGCTCGCCGCTCCGCCGCCCAGGAACTTCGACGACGAGATCGAGGACCACGACGCCTGCCTCGTCCTGTCGATCGACGGCGCCGGCGACGAATTGCAGAACATCACATCGACCCACTTTCGCAAGAAGCTGCGCTACTACCGGCGCCTGCTCGAGCGCGAAGGGACAGTCCGGGTGGAAACGCCGGCGGCCGATACTCTCGACGATCTCATGACCGCGCTGTTCGAACTGCACGCGGCGCGATGGAAGGTCAAAGGACTGCCGGGCATGCTCGCGGCGGACGTCGACCAGTCTTTCCATCGTGAAGTCGCGCGCTGCATGCTCGACGCCGGCGCGCTGCGGCTGTACGCGATCCGCATGAACGAGCGCATCGTCGCCGTCTTCTACGGCTTCGCGCACCACGACACCGTCTACTACTACCTGAGCGGATACGATCCATCGCTCGACAAAATGAGTCCCGGCACCATCATCGTCGCGCATGCGATCGAGCAGGCCGTCCGCAGCGGCGCGAAGACGTTCGACTTTCTTCGCGGTGCCGAGGATTACAAGTACGCGTGGGGCGCGAAGGATCGCGTGAACAAGCGCCGACGCCTGACACGGCGGTGAAAACGAACGCCGCTCGCTTGCTCGACTCAGCCGGGATCACATACGAGATCCGCGAATACGAAGTGGATCCCGACGACCTCGCCGCCGAGAGCGTCGCCGCGAAAGTCGGTCTTCCACCCGAACAGGTTTTCAAGACGCTGGTTGCGCGCGGCGACCGCAACGGCGTCTGCTTCGCCGTCGTTCCCGGCGATCAGCAGCTCGACTTGAAAGCGCTTGCGAGAATCTCGGGCGATCGCAGCATCGACACCGTTCCGCTCAAGGAAGTGCAGCCGCTCACCGGCTACATCCGCGGCGGCGTCACCGCACTCGCTGCGAAGAAGGACTATCCGGTGTACGCCGATGAGACGATCGAGTTGTTCGACGTGATCTCGATTTCATCCGGAATGCGCGGTGCGCAGATTCTGATCGCGCCTGCGGACTATCTGCGCGTGACTCGTGCAAAAGTCGGGGCGATCGCAAAAGAACAAGGTGCAGTAACCTGAAGAGTGACGGATGACACATCGGAATGTGACGCCGTAATCCGGCAGACGGCTCGGACCCGATGCAAGATGCACGAAGGAAGGTGACCTGTGAAGACGAACATTCTCATCGTTGGACTGACCGCGGCGTTTCTCGCGTGCAGCGGTAAAGAGCAGACGACGTCGGCGGTGACGCAGACGAAGCCCGCGATGCAGCAGCAGACTGCGATGCCGCCGGCCGCGATGCAACCTCTCCCCCCTGGCCACCCACCCATCGCATCGGCGGAGCTCGCGTCAGATCGCCCCGCTCCGCAAACCACCCGGCCCGGCGGCAGAGTTACCGGCCGCATCCTCGAGACGATGAACGCCGGCGGTTACACGTACATGCGCCTCGATACGCCGAATGGCGAAGTCTGGACCGCGGTGCGCGAAACGAAAGTGAAGAAGGGAGCGACGGTCACCGTCGAAGCGCAGATGGTTGCCGAGAAGTTCCAGTCCAGCTCCCTGCACCGCACGTTCGACAAGTTGATCATGGGCATGATCGCCGATGCCCCCGCCGCCGCAACGCAAGTGGCGATGCCGGGTCCGATGGGTAGCGCGATGGAGCACATGACGAGCGCTTCGAACATCGGCGACGTCAAGGTCCCGAAAGCGGAAGGTGGCCGGACGATCGCGGAGACCTGGGCAAAGCGGAACGATCTGAAAGACCAGCCCGTCCTCATCCGCGGCAAGGTCGTCAAGTTCCTCGGCGGCATCATGGGGAAGAACTGGATCCACTTGCGTGACGGCTCGGGAACGCGCGCCGCGGGCAACGACGACATCACAGTGACGACAGACGGTATCGCGAAAGTCGGCGACGTCGTGACGGTGAACGGCACCGTGCGTGTCGACAAGGATTTCGGCGCCGGCTATCTCTATCCGGTGATCGTCGAGGACGCCACGCTGCAGAAGTGAGCGCGCGTGTGACCGGGGATGCCGGCGGATTGTTTGGCGGGCTGTTCCGCGTCACAACCGCACCGATCACGCGTCACATCGCCTTGTGCGAACCGGGCCTAAGTTCATCTCATGCGCAAACAAATCAACAGAATCGGATGGGTCATTCTCTCCGTGCTGCCGATCGCGTTTACGGCCGAGATTCTGTATCAGCAGGATCTGCCGGCGATTCAGCCCTGGAAGTGGGCGATCG
>DASVHS010000708.1:0-3536 GCA_036382495.1 Thermoanaerobaculia bacterium
GATGACGTAGTACGCGGCAGTGGACTCGACGCTGCGCGCGATCGCCCGCGCCTGCACGACGGTCTGTCGCACCATGGCCCGCCGCACGAGCCAGTGATGCACGAACAGAATGCCAAACGCCAGGACGAAGGTCTGGAAGACGAACGCGGCGATGAACTTCGTCCGCAGTCCCGCCCGGAACAACCCCTGACCCTGCTCATTCACCGGCATGGAGAACTGATTATGAGTGTATCCGAAGAGCGCAGAGGGCGGAGCGCGGAGCGCAGGAGAAGCCGATCCCTCCTGCGCTCCGCGCTCTGCCCTCCGCGCTCTGTTGTTATGATCCGCCGATGCCGCTGATCCGCTGTCCGAAATGCGGGCAGGCCTACGACGTTCCCGGTGTCGTCGCCGTGCGGCTTCCGAATGCCATCGCCACCTGCCATTGCGGCGAGTGGCTGTCCGGCAGCAAGGCGGCGGTCCTCGCGCGGCTCATGAATCCGGACGAGATCAAGGAGATCGACTTGCAGCCGTATCGCGTCGATGCTCCGCCGGAGGCAGCGGAGACCGGCGTGGCGAAAGCTGCGGCGGCCGAGCCGCCCGCGGCGCCGCGCTCGATTCGGATCGTTGCGCGCTCGGGGCACGATTCCGTCAACAAGGTCTTCACGATCGCCGAGCATCCTTTATGGATCGGCCGCAAGGGTTGCCACATCGTGCTTACGGACGCCGAGCTCGATCTTCGACACTGCTCGATCGCGGTCCGCGGCACGCAGCTCGTCGTCCACGACGCCAACTCGCACATGGGAACGTATCTCGACGGAGCGAAGGTTGATGACTCGGTGATCGCGGACGGCGTTCATCTGCTGCGGGCCGGCTCGGCACTGATCACCGTCGAGCCGACGAGCGAGACCGGCACGCCGGTCGAAGCGCTCGAGCGGGACACGAATGATTTCGTGAACAAGGACGCCGCCGAAGTCGAAGCGATGCAGACGCGTCCGATCCAGAGTCTTTCCCAGCCGATGCGCATGCTCCTCGTCTGCATCGACGGACCGCTCCTCGGTCAGGAGTTCGAGATTCCGCCGACGGGACTGATCGTCGGCCGCGAAGGACACGTGCGCGTCGCGGACGAATATCTCTCGCGCAAGCATTTCGAAGTGTTCGCCGAAGCCGACGGCACGATCCGCGTCCGCGACCTCGGCAGCAGAAACGGGACGTTTCTCAATACCATGCCCGCGCACAACACAAGGGTGCAGGGCGGCGACGAAATCCGCGCCGGCGTCCATTGTTTTCGCGTCGAACAGCGGGTCTGAAATCGAATATACTCGCCTTCCATCCGGGACAATTAAAGATGATTCGCCATGTGGACGCTGCGGAGCGCATCCTCCGCCCCCTTTCCGATCTCATCGGCAAACCGCTGCGCATCGCGTCGCCGGGGTTTACCGGCGAAGAGACGCTGATCCGCGTCGCGCCGGGAACGATTTTGAGCAGCGACGAAACGCTGACGATCGATGAGCGAAGGCTGATCAGCGAAATCCTCGAGTTCGTCCGCCACGCCGATGAGCAGGGTGAGCGCATCCGCGATCTCGAGGGGCAGGTCGGAAAGCTGGCCAGCGACAACATGCAGCTCGCCGTGAAGAACCAGTTGCTGAACGAGGCGTCGGCGCATGACTCGCTGACGGGCCTTTACAACCGGCCGTACGTCATCGAAAAGATCGAGTCGGAGATCAATCGTTCGCTCCGCAACGGAACATCGATGGCGCTGCTGATGCTCGACATCGATCACTTCAAGAATGTGAACGACACGTACGGACACATGGCCGGCGACCAGGTGCTCCAGGTCGTGGCGCGTCTCCTCAAGGAGTGCCTCCGCGTGTATGACATCCCGGGACGATACGGCGGCGAGGAGTTCTGCGTCCTGCTGCCGGACATCGCGCTTCCGAGCATGCCGAACGTCGGCGAACGAATCCGCCACCGGCTGGAGACGACGACGATGGACGTGACGGGCGCGTCGCTCGTGGTCACGGCGTCGATCGGGATCGCCGGCATCGATGTCGGAACGCGTGATCCCGTGCTCAGCCCTGCGGCGCTGATCGATCGCGCCGATCGCGCGCTTTACGAGGCGAAACATCTGGGGCGCAATCGCGTGGCGGTGTGGGATTCAGGCGAGCCGCGCCCTGTCGAACACGAACACTGAAGTGAAAGGAATGATCATGATGAAAAGACTCTTCGCCGTAACTTTGATGTTTGCCGCCACGGCGCTGTTCGCGTCCGATAAACCGAGCGTCGGCGTGGCCGAGTTCACGAATGAGACGCATGCGAGCTGGTGGTCTTCGGACGTCGGCAGCGATCTCGCCGGCATGCTCACGAACGAACTGGCGTCGGCGGGCAAGTTCCGCATCGTGGAGCGCTCCAAGCTGCAACATGTTCTCAGCGAGCAGGATCTCGCCGCGTCCGGACGCGTGAGCAAGTCGACGGGCGCGAAGATCGGCAAGCTGACGGGCGCGCGCTATCTCGTGTTCGCGACGGTGACGGCGTTCGACAGCCACACCGCAGGCACCGGCGGCGGATTGAGTTTCCGCGGCATTGGCGTGGGCGGTAAGAAAGAGGACGCGTACATCGCTGTCGATCTTCGCGTTGTCGACACGACGACAGGCGAAGTCGAGTTCACTCGCACGGTCGAAGGGCGCTCGACCAGCTACGGAATGGGCGGAAGCGTGTATCGAGGCGGATTTGGCGGCTCGCTCGGCAAGTATGAGAACACCCCGACCGGCAAAGCGATCCGCGGCTGCATCATTGAGATCACCGACTACCTCGGCTGCGCGATGGTGGACAAAGACTCGTGCATGGACGAGTACGCCGCCAAGGAAAAGTCGCGCCGCGACAAGACGAAGAAGACGATCAAGCTCGACTAACGACGACAGATCGCGGATCGCGGATCGCAGGACAAGAAGCAAGTCCGGCGATCCGCGTTTTTCTTTTCCTGCGATCCGCGATCTGCGATCTGATTGCGAGTTACGCGGTAGTGGTAGCGTTTGAACCGGTACTTGTAACAGCGGGCGAAGCCGCTTGCGCATATGCTGCGGACGCAGTGAGTTCTTCTCTATTCTTCCTGCTGGCTTCGGCTAGCGCTTTGGTCGTCCTTATCTTCGCTGGATCGCGCTTCCACTTGCGCCGCCGCCGCTGAAAGAAGACGTTGGGGCTTTTCTAAGAGATCAAAGTCTACCCGAGTAGTAGTCAGCCGGGCATGAGTCCGAACAGCGCCGCGAGTCGCTATTCACCGGGCCGCGTGAAATCGGTCAGTCACATTCCGCGCATTGGCATGCCGCTCGATAAGTACATTTCGACTGCGTACATGGAGCGATGGAACTTGACGCTGCGGATGCAGAATCGGCGCTTCACGCGTCTCACGAATGGATTCTCGAAGAAGTTTGAGAATCATCGGCACATGCTCGCGCTGACGATCACGTAATTACAACTTCTGCCGCAAGCATAAATCACTCGGCGGGAAAACTCCCGCGATGGCGGCGGGACTCACCGACTACGTGTGGACGGCTGCCGAT
>DASVHS010000709.1:0-2609 GCA_036382495.1 Thermoanaerobaculia bacterium
TTCTGCATTCCGCTTTCACTCAAACGCGACGCTGCCGTCTTTTCGTCGCACTGCGTTTGGAGCATATTGCCCAATCAATTTCCGATCCCACCATGCACCGGTCCGCGCTTTCTCTTCGCGCGTGGTGAACCAGTACTGCCACAACACGACGCGAATCGCCGCCGGACCTTTCGGAAACGGATTCGAGCGGAACAACTCCAGCACCGGCGGGCTCCCATCGAGCAGCTGCATTTCCGTGTTCATGACCCACGGATTCTCGTTGACCGACCCGAGCGACGCGAACCAGAGATTCCAGTCGAAGCGCGGCTGGTACGGCGCGTAAATGCCGGGACGCTCGCGAACGTCCTGCGGCTTGTAGCGAAACGGATAGGGCGTCCAGTGAACGAGATCGTTCGTGCCCTGGAACTCGATCTCGTATCGCGCGCGCGTCATCACGGCGAACAGCCCGTAATTGTTGACGATGCGGAACGGCGAGACGAGGATCGCCGGCTCGTTCAGGAGCGGTACGCCCGGCGCGATGAACATCACGATCGACGTGATGAAGAAGAGAAGAAGGATGACCACCAGAGCGGCAGGTACACGCCTTTGCTCGCCGGAAGAAGAACCGAGGACTGGTAGCCGTGGACCGAAGACGCGATCGTCGAGTAGCAGCACGCCCAGAAACAGCACAAGGTAATTCAGGAACGCGTAATTCGCCGTGAGGATGATGCCGATCTGCAGCGGCGTCGTGATCAGAAAGCAGATGAGCCGCGAGCGTTTTGGAAAAAACAGCAGCCATACGACGAACAGCTCGACGATGAGCGTCAGGGCCGCGGTGAACGCGTGGAACCCGTGCGGCCAGTGCTGCACGTACCAGCCGATCCACGTCGGCAGCGGACCGTTCTCGTAGTACTTGTCCATCGCGGTCAAGTCGCGCCACTGCTGTTCGCCGCTCAGGAGTTTCACGACGCCCGACTCGAAGTAGATGCGGAACCACTCCCACTGCAGCAGAAACAGCGCGGCACGTGTGGGCGGGTTCGCCAGGCCGAGGCCGGGACGGAGTCCGCGCGGGGCGAAGAAGAGGGAGAGGAATGCCGCCTCGAGCAGCATTCCATCGGATTGATACGACGAGAAATCCCGCGCCGCGGATACGAACGAGAGAAAACAGATGCCCGCGATCGCGATCGAGACGCGCGGCCACAAGTTGAAGATGATCGCCAGCGACGCCGCGAAGCCTGTCCAGACGAGAATCGACAGCGCGCGGTCGCTCGCTCCGAACCACAGCAGCGTCGGGAGGTACCAGTACGCCTTCGAACCGGCCGCGTTGTGAACGGCGGCGAGATAGGTATCCGCGGGCAGGATTCCCTTCGGCCCGATGAGCCCGTGAATCTGAAAGTAGAGCGAGTAAAACGCGGAGAAGAAAACCCCTCCGAGGGTGCGCAGAAAGATCCAGCGGGAACGAAGGTACGGTTGCGGCTCGCCGAACCATTGCACGACGAATGAGCCGCGCGGCTCTTCGAATACACCTTCGAACATCACTCGATCTTCCATATCGAGATCGCGCCGTCGCTCACCGGTACGAACCCGGCGATGTGTTCGCCGAGATAGAGACGCGACCAGACTGTGCGACGTGCCAGACGCGTGCGCGAATACAACTCGGGGTCGATGCCGATCGTCGCCGCGGTCGCCGGCACGTACGCGGGGTGGGGAAGAACGAGATAGCGGATCCCGCGCTGGCGACAGTAAGCGAGGAGTTGTGACTCGCGCGTGCTCAGCATCGCCAGAATCGCGTTCGTGAACACGCGCTCGTCCGGCATGGACCCGAAGTTGTCGATGACGACCGGCTTCTGGCCGATGACGTCGATCGCGTGACCGAGCGACCATGGCGCGAGGACCCGGCCGCGCGGCAACGGCAGGAGACGACGCGCGATGACGCGATATTCGTCGTGCGATGGTTCCCGGTCGCGCGCGGTCGCGATGTCGTAGATGAGCGGAGGAAGAATCATCATCGCGACGCCGATCAGTGTGGGCACCGGCTTCAGCCGGTGCAGTGCCGGCTGAAGCCGGAACCCACACAGAAACAGAGCACCGCCGATGGCGAACAGCCCTGTCGCCGGCACGAGGAACCTCCGGCTCGACAGCGCTAACAATAGATAGATGATCGCGAACAGGGCGAACGTCCGCTGCTTCCGCCACAGCAGCGGCGCGAGCAGAGCACCGCCGCCAAGGTTCGCGATGTCGGTGCCGAGGAATCCGCGGGCGTTGAACATCGGCTGGAACTCGATGATCGACGACAGCCACGGATCTCCGCCGAAAAAGCGCAGGCCCGAAATCGTTTGCGGAAACGTCAGCGCGACCGCCGCGCCCGCCGCGAGCGCGATTCCGCGCGAGACGCGCGGCACGAGTGCGCAGGCGATCGCCGCCGCGACCAGCAGCGCGATGTGCGGGTAGCCGAGGAACCAGGCGGTGGCGGGGTAGGCGGGAGGGCGGGTGAGGCGGTACAGAAGCACGATCGCGGCCGCGATCGTGAACGCCTTCGCGCCTTCGCGCGTGTCATCCGAAAAAAAGATCGCGATGAAGGCAACACCTGCCGCGACGAGTAGCGCGGTCTGCACCAGCAGCGCCATCGC
>DASVHS010000710.1:0-6546 GCA_036382495.1 Thermoanaerobaculia bacterium
TAGGCGCGAACTCCGTTCTGCCCGTCGGCAAGAAACTGGAAGTCGCGATCGAGTTGCCAGCCGTGGTCCACGCGGACGCGCGAGACGAACGCTTGTGGGAACCGCGTATCGAACCGTTGCACGAACCGGGCTTCCGCGGAGATGGTTGTGTTCCGCTGTTGCGGCGCGCGGCTGTAGAGATCGACGCGCCCGAAGAGAAAGGCGTGGTCGCTGAATGCGTGCCCGGCCGAGTCGCTCGCGCGAATCATGGCCACGGTCGATTTCGTCGATCGATCGCGAGGCGAGATTCCGAGCCGGATGCTGAGCGAATGGCCGAGGTTGAAGTCCTGCTCGCGGAGATCACGGTCGACGTAATTGAGCTTGACGTAGTGAAACCCCGTCAGGTCATACCCGGCCTGCAGGAAGTGGAAGCGGCGCGCATCCGGAATCGTGTCGTTCGGTCGCGACGGCAGCGGCGCGAACTCGTCGCTGAGGAAGTCGATCCCTCCGCTCAATCGCGAGGATCCCCACTCGTCCGCATGGAGAACGTGCGAGCGCTCGACGACGAACCGGCGATGCTCCTGACGGAAGCGGGCCGCGACCTGGCCCTCGCTGAAGTAACGGGCGTCGCGCAGAAGATGATCGAACAGAAAGCTGGCCGTCCAGCCCGTCTCGTAAGAAAACAGCGGACGATCGAGCGCAAGCTTCTGCTCGTCGCCGTCGGAATTCTTCGAGTAGAGCGTGTCGAGGTTCCAGTACGGGCCGATCGCGGCCGGATGCAGGAACTCGATCGAGTTCGCGTTGCGCTCGATGCCGTGGTCAAGGTGGAGCTCGAGCTCGCTCCCGGTGCCGAGGAGATCCTTCTGCGTGACATCGAAGTCGTAAGCGGCTTTTCCTCCGTCGTTCGAGAAGTCGCCGTTGACGTCGGTCGTCCACGCGTCCTGGGTCACCACTGCGACATCGACGACGCCGTCGTGCGGCTCGCTGGCCTTCACGGACGCGGTTTTCAGGAAGTCGAGCTGGCGAAGGTTGCGTTCGGTTTCGGCGAGAGTGGCCGGCTTGTACTCATCGCCTTCGTGGAAGAGAAGAAAGCTTTGCAGCAGTGCCGCTCTCGTCTGTACGTGGAGGATGTTGGCCCCACGATAGAAACTGCCGTGACTGGCTTCCTTCGGATCGAACAGCGACACGGCGTTGATCGTGATGTGACCGATGATGAGTGCCGCGAGAATCATCGGTGGCAGCGTAAGCACGCGCCAATGAAGGGGACATGAACCTCTCCGTCGTTCGATCCATCGCTCTTGTGACCCTCGTGCTCGCCGGTTGCCGTTCAGCGGATGTGACCGTGCCGGCGGCGCTCGCCGTTTATGCGCGACCGGGCTCGTTCGCGGTCAGAGTTCGTGACGTCGAATGGAGCGATCGGGTGCGAGGCGTCGTCATCCGGGCCCGGATCTACGAGCCGGATGACAACGGCGTGCACCCGGTCGTCGTCTTCTCCCACGGTCTCGGGAATTCACGCTTCGGCTATTCCTACCTCGGCCGCCACTGGGCGAGCTGGGGTTTCACATCGGTGCACGTCGAACATCCCGGCGCCGGGCAGGACATCGCCAGTCGCGGATGGATCGCGCTCTATCGCGCCGGTTTCGACCAGAGGCTCGAAACGAGTGCGGTCGGAGACGTACGCTTCGTCCTCGATCAGCTGCACGCAGACACGGTTGGCGTTGCTGGTCACTCACTCGGTGCGTACGTCGCGCTGGCGATGTCCGGCGCGATCAAGTCGATCCCGCGTGATCCGCGAGTGCGGGCTGCGGTGGCGTTGTCGATGTCCGAGAATCTTTCGCGGGCTGCATATGGCGAGACGAACGTGCCGACCCTTCATTTCACCGGAACGAGCGACAGCAGTCTGTTTTACGGCACGACAAAGCGGATGCGGCGGATCCCATTCGAACAAACGAGGCGCGACGTCGCATACCTCGTGACGTTGCGTGGTGCGAATCATTCGACATTCTCGGCAGACGACCGATCTGCGACTCCCGGCCGCATCGACGCGATCAAGGCCCTCACGACTCTTTGGTGGAAGGCGTGGCTCCAACAGGATGTGGATGCGCAGCGACTGCTGGTGTCGATCGACGGTGGAAGTCTCGGAACGTTAGAAAAGCGATAGGACGTGACGCAGCTTCGCGATGAGCGTCGCTGCCGGCGACTCTCTCCCGCATTCGAAATCACGCACGACGCCGAACTGCTCCTCGCGCGCCGCATAGCGCAGAAGGCGTCGCCTGCTCAACATCAACTGCGTGCCGTGGCGCCGGATCGCGCGGGCCTTTCGGGCACGGTCCTCGTTCGTCGTTGCGACCGAGCGACATTCGGACGACTTGAGATTGCCGTGCACGACGTACGTCAGCGTGAGCAACGGCCGCACAGACACGCCCACCAGCGCCTTCATGATCGCGCGATATGCGGCGCGATGATCGGGATGGAGATCATCCGACGACGGGACGACCATCAACGTTGGACGAAACTCCGTGATGATTGCGCCGATCGAGTCGACGAGCTCTCGCTCGTCCATGCGCGCCAGTCCGTCGTCGGGATATCCGAGAAACGTTGCGTTTTGCGGCGCAACGCCCAGGTCGAGCAGCGCATGCCGTGCTTCGCCTCGCCGCGTGCGTCCCCAGTCGTGCCGTTCGCTCTCCGTGATTCTCCAGCGTCGCCACGCCACACGCTGAGGCCACGGGTTGTTCTCACCGCTCGTCAGAAATACGACCCGGACCTCGGCGTCGCGAGAGGCGACGTATGCGAGCAGACCACCGGCGCCGATCGATTCGTCATCGGGATGCGGGGCGAAGACGAGCGTCCGTTGAAACGGCAGATCGTCGTCGCGCCACGGATCACCGGCCGGTGCGGTCACCGTCACGGCTTGTGCCCTCCGAATCGGTACGCTTTCATCCGATCACCGGCGCATCGTATACGTGTCGCTGCGGGCTTTTCCGAGTCCGTCGTAGAACGTGATCGAGATCTGTTTCGGCGTGACCTCGACGAGGTTGAAGCCGACGAGCGGTTTGGGCGGGAACGACGTCGGGAAGATGGTTGGCGGCTCGTCGGCGCGATGTCGCTCTTCCATGACCTCCGAGTGAGCGCCGTCGCCGGCGATCAGAAATATCGGTTGGCCCTGTCGCGACTTCAGATTGCCGATCAGCTCCGCGTCGTCATCGTGTCCGCAGATGTAGAGGTCGACGTGCTCGCGTAGAAGGATGGGGAGCAGATCGGCGCGAAGATGACGCTGGTCGCGGTGGTTGGCGATGCCGTGCACCCCGGATGAGTAGATCGTGTGATGGCCGACGGCGATCCTCCAGCCTTTTCCGGAGCCGTCGAATGCGCTCGCGACCCAGTCGAGCTCACCCTGCAGCGTCTCACTTCCCATGAACGGCTCGGTGAACTCGCTGGCGATGGGCTGCGTATCGATCATGACGACGTCGACGAACGGCGACCGCAACGCGTAATTTCGCGCCGGGAAAATCCAGTGCGGCAGTCGTCCCGTGGCACGCACCTGCGAGGCCGGCGAGGGGTTTCCGCAGAAAACGGTCTTGCCATTGATCGGCGTCGGATCGCCGTAATCGTGATTGCCGAGAATCGGATAAATCGGAACGCCCGCGTCGGCGAAATTGACGGTCACTTTCTTCCACTGCGGATCGTCGACCGAGGTGATGCCGCAGGGATAGACGTTGTCGCCGGCGAGGAGGATCGCGTCGATGTGCATCGTCTTCGTCAACGCGACGATGCCGTTGTGCAGGTGTGCGTCGCCGGTGCCGGCGTCACCGGTCACGATGAATCGCAGCGGTGCCGCGTGGGAGGGAAGAGAAACCGTGAGGACGTTGCGGCGGGGGGCAGCAGCGATGAGGAAAATCGTAGCAACGAGAACGACAGGAATGAGGCAGCGTTGGGTCCTCACGGCGTCGAGCAGTCTGTTACGAAGCAGCTAAACGGACCATGAAGCAGTGGGGTCTTTCATTTTCTCAGGCACGCTTGCATCGTCGGCGCGCGGCAGCGTGATCACAAACGTCGTGCCGCTCTCGTCGGATCGATCGAGGAACAGCCGGCCGTCGTGAACCTCCGCGATCCATCGCGCGATCGGCAACCCCAGTCCTGCGCCGGTCGACACGTTGCTCGTAGCTGCCGCGCCGCGTGTGCCGCGTGTCCGTTCGCCGCGATAGAAACGTTCGAACACACGCGCGCGATCGCCTTCCGCGATTCCGATTCCGGTGTCGGTCACGCGAATGATGTACTGGTCGCCCGATGCTTCGGTCGCGATCGTGACGCTGCCACCGGGTGGTGTGAACTTCAGCGCGTTGTCGATGAGATTCAGGATCATTCGATGGAGCAGCGCTTCGTCAGCGACGATCACGATGTCCGACGGCGCTTCGCAGTTGAGACTCACTCCGCGCGCGCCGGCGACGCTGCGCATCGCCCGGATGCAGTCGCCGAGGAGCTCGTCGAGATAGAAACGGGTGCGAGTGATCGGATAACGGCCGGCGTCCGAGCGCGCCAGGAGAAAAAGGCTCTCGACGATGCGCGTGAGTTTGCGCGCGGACGTCTGGATGATCGCCAGACTCTCCCGATACTCGGACGGCGTCCGATCCTGCCGCGAAAGTGCGACGTCGGCCTCGCCCTGAATGATCGCCAGCGGCGTTCTCAATTCGTGCGACGCGTCGGCCATGAAGCTGCGCTGAGATTCGAATGCGCGCTGCAGTCGCTGCAGCAGCTCATTGAGCGTCGTCGCGAGAAACCCGAGCTCGTCGCGTTCGTTCTTCACTTCGATCCGCTCGGTGAGCGTCTCCGCGCCGATCTGGCGCGCCTTGACGCTCATCGTCGTGACCGGAGCGAGACTCTTGCGCGCCATGACGTAGCCGCCGCCCGCCGCGACCAGCAGCGCCAGCGGGATGCCGAGGAACAGTGCGCGGCGCGCGCTTTCGAGCCGCTCGGCCTGGTCGTGCAGATCGCGGGCGACGACGACGATGTGGCGGATGCCGACGACGTCGATCGGGTTCGCGAACACACGCATTCCTTCGTCATCGGCACCTCCTGAAATCGTTGCGTAGCCCGTGCGGCCGGTGCGAACGAGATCAGCCAGGCGGGTCCGGTCGCGTGACGAAAGACTCGAGTGCGATGACGCGACGAGCCGGCCGTCGGTCGAGAAAACCATGATCGCCCGATCGCTGTAGCGGAAGTCGAGCAGCACCTCGGCACCTCGAGCCGTGTGAGACGGATCATCGATGAATGCGCCGGTGAGCTCATGCGCTGTCCCGGCCAGCAGTGCATCGGTCGATCCGCGGATCTCGCGTGCCAGCAGAACGTAGCTGATGCCGCTGAACGTCACGAGGACGACCGCCAGGACGACGGTGTACCAGAGTGTCAGCCGCGCACGGACGGAGTAGAACATGCGTCGTCTTGATCCGTTGTGTGCGCGTCGAGGATGTAGCCGGCGCCGCGAACGGTCTGGATCAGTTTCGGACCCGAGACTTTCTCGATGTGACGGCGCAGGCGATTGATGTAGACCTCGATCAGGTTCGAGAACGGATCGAAGTCCTGGTTCCAGACGTGTTCGGAGATCTCTTCGCGCGTGACGATCCGTCCGCTGTTCCGGGCCAGGAACTCGAGGACGCTGTATTCCTTCGTCGTGAGCGTCACCGAGCGGCCGTCGATCGTCACACGATGCGACCGCGTGTCGATCTCCAGCGTCCCGACGCGGATCGTGGCGGACAACGTCGCTCCGCCGCGCCGCAGCAATGCGCGCAGCCGGGCCAGCAGTTCGCCGAACTCGAACGGTTTGGCGAGATAGTCATCGGCACCGGAGTCGAGGCCGGCGATCTTGTCCTCGACCGTATCGCGCGCGGTCAGCATCAGGATCGGAATCGTCGATCCCGCCGCGCGCAGATCGCGGCAGACCTCGAGACCGTCGGGCGAAGGGATCATCACGTCGAGGATGATGACGTCATACGTGCTGATGCCCGCCATGTAGAGCGCGGCCTCGCCCGTTTCCGCACGGTCCACCGCGTACGCCTGCTCCATCAAGCCCTTTCCGATGAAGCGGGCGACGTCAGCATCGTCTTCGACAAGCAGGATTCGCATACTCGATTGCAGCCTAAGGCCTGCAGATGAAGACAGCATAAACCTTCAGTGCGTGCTCAGATGAACGACCAGTGCCGGCCTGTCGGCGATGACCCCGGGGCTCAGCGACCAGGCCACATGCGAGTGCTGGTGGCGGGCGATGATCCCTTTCGCGACCGCTCGTCCGATGAGCGCGCCGGCGAGGACGTCGGACGGAAAATGCGCGCGGTCGTTGACCCGCGAGAATGCGACGCCCGATGCGATCGTGTAGACGATCGTCGGCACGACCCAGTTGTCGTAGTGGCCCGCGACCGCGGTCGCGAATGCAAACGCATTCGTCGCGTGGCCCGATGGAAAACTCTCGTAGTGACTCGAGCTGCTCGTCAACGAATGAAACGACCGCGCGCCTTGATCCTGGCTCGGACGAGCGCGGCCGAACGCGTTCTTCAGGATCGGAGTGACGACGCC
>DASVHS010000711.1:0-4915 GCA_036382495.1 Thermoanaerobaculia bacterium
CGGACGTCGTGGCTGAAGAAGTCGCTGCTGAACATCGCGCGCGTCGGAAAGTTTTCGTCCGACCGCACCATCACGCAATACGCGCGCGAGATCTGGAACCTCCGGCCTGCGGTCGTCGGTCACTTCGCGCACGCCGCGCTGCTGGAAGAGGAGTAATTTACGCCATGTCATCCCGAGCCGCGTAGACGGCGAGGGATCTGGGCGGTGGCGCGTTACCGCCGCCCAGATTCCTCGCGCTCTGCGGCGCTCGGAATGACATCACCAGAACAGGTCTTTCGCCGCGCTCCAGAAATGGTTCGAGTAGCGGTGATAGCGCAACGAGAGCAGCTCGCGCATCACGGTCGGAATTCGCGACGCGCGTCGCGGCGGCAGAGACGCACGCGTCCTGATGTGCGCGATCCGGCGGCGGAGGTCTTCGATGCGCTCGGCGGGTGCGGACGTTCGTTCCAGACGATGCAGCACCGCTTCGAGTTGTGTCGCGTGCGTTGCGTACTCGTTCGCCCCCGTCCCCCGCGCCGCCCCCACCCACCGCCGCACCCCGCCCGCCGCCACGCCCGCCCCCACCTGCTGCGCCGCGTGTTGCCGGTAATCGATCAGACAGTCGTCGATGCAGTCGACCCTGGCGACGGCGGCGATGACCGTCGCGATCCACTGGTCATGCAGCATTTCCGGCACCTCCGGAATCGGAAGTACTGTCTCGCGCCACCGGTCGCGGAACGCCAGCGTCGCGCCCGTGACGACGTTGTGCTCGGCGAGGACGTCGAACGCGCGGCCGTCATGCACCGCTCGCCGTTCGCGCCGCCGGAAGCCGATGTGATCCCACAGCGTTGCGCCGTTCGCCAGCCGCGCGTTCGTGAAGACTGCGCCGAGATCGTCGTTAGCGTCGAACGCGCGCAACATCACCGCGATCTTGTCGCGGTGCCACACGTCGTCCTGGTCGGAGAGAAAAATCAGGTCGCCGCTGCATTCCACGATCGCCTCGGTGAAATTCTTGACGACGCCGACGCGGGCAGGGTTCTGGCGGAGCTGAACTGTGAACGGCGCGGTCCGCGCGAACGTCTGCACGATCGTGACGGTGTCGTCGGTCGACGCGTCATCGCAGACGATCAGCTCGTCCGCCAGGCGCGACTGCCGGGCCAGGCTGGCCAGCTGCTCGCCGAGGTGGGCGGCGCCGTTCCAGGTGCAGAGGGCAATGGAGATCCGCATCGTTCTTCAGGATGTCATCCCGAGCGTGAGCGAGGGACCCGGGGGGACGGGAGGCCGGACCGCCCTCCACATAGGGTCCCTCGCTCCCGCTCGGGATGACATGGGACCCCCATACGGTATAGCGGTTGCAATTGTCCGCGGTATGAAAAGCCAACCGAGCGATGGAAGCCGGGTCAATTCGGGCGTTCGCCAGAGCCGTTCCGGCGATCCGATCGACGACGAGGACACGCTGATCCGGATGCCGGACACGTTCGAGGATTACGACGAGCTCAACGGTGACAACGACGCGACGCCGGATGACCGGCGGCGGGATCCGTTGCGGCACAGCTGGTAGCGGCGTTCTACGCGGTCCAGTCTGCGTCAGTGTCGCGCAGCGGCATCACGATCAGCCGGTCGATCGTGACATCCTCCGGATCCTGATAGGCCGGTACGCCGATCGTGATCGCGTCCTGCGGCACATCGAGTCTCAGCACTCCGTGCATCGCATCCCATATCGTGAGCAGGCTCGCAAAGTTCGAGTTGGTCTCGTCCGCGGCGGTCGAGTGATGGATGCCATGCATCCGCGGCGTCACGAACACCTGCGCAACAGCACGATCGACATTCTCGGGCAGACGCGTATTCGAGTGATGAAAGAAGATCGACGAGAGCAGCATCGTCTGCCAGATCGAAAGAGCGAGCGGATCGGGGCGGATGACGCGCACCTGCAGCAACCGAAAGAAAACCGACAGCGACATTTCGCCGAAGTGAAAGCGTGCGCCGGTCGCGGCGTCGAGATCGAGATCGACGTGATGCACGCGATGAAACCGCCACAGCAGCGGGATCTGGTGGTTGAGCCAGTGCCAGAGCCACAATGTGTAATCGAGCATCAGGATCTGGGCAATGACGCGAAGTGGTTGACGTCGCGACGGAAGACTCTCCAGGGCAGGTTTGAGAATGACCGACTGCACTGCCGCCGTGGCCGCGGTACTCATCATCGCCATCACCGCGTCGCGCGCGACGTGACGGGTGGATTCTTCGCGCCGCTTCCGCAGCGGCCAGACTCGCTCGGCAACCATCACGATGGCAATCACGCCGAAGACGATCAGACCGCCGCGACGACGATTCATCGCGTAACCAGCACGAGACCGATCACGCAGAACACGAGACCGATCGCGTTCGTCGGCGTGACACGTTCGCGGAAGAGAAGCACGCCCGTCGGAAGGAGAACCAGCGCGACCGTCGTGTTCGCGGTGATCGAAGCGAGACTCACGCGCCAGCCGGCGCGGTAGGCGAGAAGGAATCCGAGCTCCACCGCGACGATCGACAATCCGAGGGCGATCGTCGCCCAGTTCAGCCGCTTCACTTCGACGAGCAGCGGGTCGCGCAGCGGAAACGCGATGAGGATCACGACCGACAACACGATCGCGGTCAGGTAGCTGGCCACGATCGAGACGATCGGATGCACGCCGGCCGGAATCGATTTCTGCGACAGGTGGTACAGCACGTTCCCGGCGATCGTCAGCGCGAGCGAACCATAAAGCAGTTTCATGATGCGATCCGTGTCCGCACGCGACGCCGGTTGACGCCGCGAGCGAGAAGGTCGATGAAGTCTTTGACATATTTCGATTGAGCACCGCGAAGCGTTGCCGCCTGCCAGCGCCTCTGGAATCCGCGAGAGGTGAGCGGAATCGCGATCAGTGATCCGTTGTCGATTTCCCGCGCCACCGCCCAGCGCGCCAGAACCGCCACTCCCATCCCCGCCCGCACGAGCTCCACCATCGCCTCGGTCAGCTTCACCTGGGTGGTGCTGCGCGGCGTTAGACCGCGTGGCCGCAGCAAATGCTGGTAGACGGTGTTGTCGTCGAGAGTCGAGTAGGTGAGGAGATGTTCATCCGCGAGCTCTGCCGGCGTGACGTGGTGGCTCGCCGCCAGTCGATGATCGGGCGCGACGACCACGACAAGCTCGTCATCGAACAGAGGCCGCAGCTCGAGCCGGTGATCGCGCGGCGCCGAGCTGACGATTGCGACATCGAGCTCGCCCTCGAGAAGTGCCTCGAACGGACGCGACGTCGCTTCGACGTCGATCCTGACTTCGACGCGCGGATACTGCACCTGAAACTCTTTGAGCAGAGGCGGCAGCCAGTGGTAGCACGTGTAGCACTCCGTGGTGAGGCGGAGCGTGCCGGCGCGGTTCTGCGCGAGATCGCGCACCTCTTCTTCGGCCCGCTCGATATCGCCGATGACGCGCGATGCGGTCGCCAGGATGCGCCCGCCGGCCTGCGTCAGCACCATCCTCTTCTTCACGCGCAGGAACAGCGGTGTACCGAGACGCTCTTCGATGTCGAGGAGCTGGTGACTGAGCGCGGATTGCGTCAGATGCAGCCGTTCGCCCGCCCGCGTGAGGCTGCCCTCTTCAGCGACCGTCGCAACAAGGCGGAGATGCCGGATTTCGATGTCCATGACGACTTGTCATTCCGAGCCGCGAAGACGGCGAGGAATCTGGGTGGTGGAAACGAACCACCACCCAGATTCCTCGCGCTCTGCGGCGCTCGGAATGACATGAGTGTACTTCATGGATGTCGCCGGATTCATGCGTCACAATAATGTGCAGGCTTCCTCGAACTTGAGCCTGGGAAGACGGGGAAACAGCTTCGACGGATCGCCGTGGCCGAGGTTGCAGAGGAAGTTGGATTTGACGTGGCCTTCGGGGGAAGAACTCCTGATCGCATCCTTCGCTCTCACGGCCGGCGTCAAAGAATGCCTCGTCGAGTTTCGCGTTGTCGAAGCCAGACAGCGGTCCGATGTCGAGGCCCAGCGCGCGTGCGGCCATCATCAGATAGGCACCCTGAAGAGTGGAGTTGCGGCGCGCCGTCGTTTCGATGAGTTGCGGGTTCTTTGAGAACATCTCCGCGATGCCCTTGTTGTGTGGGAAGAGCTTCGGCATCTTCTCGTAGAAGCGCAGGTCGTACGCGATGATCACGGTGACGGGCGCCGTCATGACTTTCTCGACGTTCATCGGCTTGTTCAGCCAGCCGTTGTGACTGCGAGCCTCACGAAAAAGTTGGTCGAGCGCTGCGTCATTCAACATATCGTTCTCCCATGAGCGCCCAGAGAATGCCGGCGATTTTCTTCGGTCACGGGAACCCCATGAACGCGTTGCAGAAAAACGCGTGGACTGAGGCCTGGGCGCGAATCGGCGAAACAATACCGCGTCCGAAGGCCATCGTCAGTATTTCAGCCCACTGGTATCTGCCGGCGACGCTGATCACGGGTGTCGAGCAACCGCGCACGATTCACGATTTCGGCGGCTTCCCGCGTCCGCTGTACGAAATGCGTTATCCGGCGCCCGGCGATCTGGCGCTCGCACATCGCGTGAAAAAGTTGCTTGCGCCAGCCGACGCGGAGCTCGACAGCGAATGGGGTTTCGACCACGGCACCTGGTCGGTCCTCTGTCATGTCTATCCGAACGCCGATGTCCCCGTCGTGCAGCTCAGCATCGACGAAACTCACCCCGCCCAGTTTCACTTCGACCTCGGGCGCCGCCTGGCCCCACTTCGCGAAGAAGGCGTTCTCGTCATCGGCAGCGGCAATCTCGTTCACAACCTTCATGCGTACGCGTGGGGACGTCACCCGGTCGAGCCGTTCGACTGGGCGGTTCGGTTCGAACAGAAGGCGCGCGATCTGATGAGCGCCGGCGACTTTCAGCCGCTCGTCGACTACGAGAGTCTCG
>DASVHS010000712.1:0-8383 GCA_036382495.1 Thermoanaerobaculia bacterium
CAACGTGCTCAGTCGCTCTTCCACTTCCTCGTTGACGTTGCGCGATACGCGCGACTTGAGCAGCTCGTCGGCCTTCCGCGTCATGTGACCCATTGCCGCGAGCAATCGGAGCGCCGCGGCCGGAGTCTTTTCGAAAAGCACGAGAAGGTCTTCGCGATCGAGCTCGAGGAGCTCGCAGTCGTTGAGCGCGACGGCCGTGGCGGTACGGGCTCCTTTGTCGAGCAGGGCGAGCTCGCCGAAGATCTCGTTCGGTCCGGCGATGGTCAGCACGATCTTCTGGCCGGTCTTATCCTTGATAAAAAGCTCGACTTCGCCGCTCCGTACGATGAAGAGCGAGTCGCCGGGCTCACCGGCCTTGAACAGCGTGTCTCCGGCCTTGAGCTCGCGGAGGTCGACCACTTCCGCGAGACGAACGCGATCGTCCCCGCTCAGGTGTTCGAAGAATTCAACCGAGGCCAGGATCTCTGCGCTACACGGCATTACGCACCCCTTCGATGAGAATTGAACGCAGAGTTTACGTTGGTTCGCGCTGGAGCCGGCGATCGGACCCACCATCTTCGAAAACTCGGGTCCCTTCAATGCCGCCTGCAGTAGCATTCGTGTCCTCAGCAATCAACAACCGAAACACCGTCGCAGCAGACGCTCAACACCGCCGGCGGTCAGACGATCACCGCGACCGACACGGTCACCGCGTCGATCACGGGGACAAGCGGCACGATCACCGTGACGACGGCCCCGGCAACGCATTTCGTCGTCAGCGCACCGGCATCGGCAACCGCGGGCACCGCGTTCAACTTCACCGTCACCGCGCAAACGGCGACGAATACAACGGCCACTACCTACAGCGGTACCGTTCACTTCACGAGCACTGACGGCGCGGCGGTCCTCCCCGCGAACGCGACGCTGGTCAACGGCGTGGGGACGTTCTCGGCAACGCTCAAGACCGCAGGCTCGCAGACGATCACCGCCACCGATACGGTCACCGCGTCGATCACCGGAACGAGCGGCCCGATCGTCGTCTCGGCCGGCCCGGCGACTCACTTCGCGGTCACCGCTCCGCCCACGGCAGTCCACGCCATCACGTTCACGGTCACCGCACTCGACGCGTTCAACAACGTCGCCACCGGCTACCTCGGCACGGTCCACTTCACCAGCAGCGACGCAGCCGCATCGCTGCCCGCGAACTCGACATTGACGAACGGGACCGGAACGTTCTCGGCAACGTTGCAGACGGCCGGCAATCAGACGATCACGGCGACCGATACGGTCACGCCGTCGATCACGGGAACGAGCGGCGCTGTCACGGTCTCGGGCGCAGCCACCGCTGGCATTCCGACCATGTCGTGGGAGACGCTGCTGGCGTTGATGATCGTGCTCGGAGCAATCGGCATGGCCATGCTCAGGAAGTAGACTCTGTGTGGCCGCGGGCTTCAGCCCGCGGTCCCACTTTTCAGCGCCAGAATTTCCACCAGGGAGTTTTCTCCGGGCGCCGGCCGGTCACGTTGTGCACCGAGCCCTCTTCATCGAGAAAGTACGGCACAGCCGGATCGAACGCGCTCTTCTCGAGACGCGCGTCGAGCGTCTGGTACTTTGCCGTCCGCGGATCGACGATCGCGGTCGCCCGCGCGTAACCGCCCATCGACACAGTCTTGGTTTCGTCGACGCGGAACTGCGCTTCCTCGAGCGCCACTTCGAGCGCGCGACGATTCGGCGCGAAGCAGTTCGTGAAGTCACCGTTGAGAGTTCCGCCCGGATAGGCCTGCCACAACGGCACGTTCTTCAACAGCGGATTCACCTGCTCGAGCGTGCTGACGCTTCCGTCAGGCAGAAGAAAATACTCGTCGATCATCATCGTCCCGACGAACAGCCGCGCGCCGGACTTCATCACCGAGCGGATCGCATCGAGCGCCGCGAGCGGCTTGCGCAAGTGATAGAGGACGCCGAGGAACAGTACGACGTCGAACTGGCCGAACGTTTCCGCGGAAAGGTTGTAGACGTTCTCCATCCGGTACTCGACTTTGCTGTCCAGGATCTTTCGCGCCGTCGCGAAGCCGCTGTACGTCTCGGGCACGAAGTCGACCGCGATCACCTGCGCGCCGCGCCGCTCCATCTCGAATGAAAAGAAGCCGTCCGAGCAGCCGATATCGAGCGCGCGCTTGCCGCTCATATCCCGCGGAAAGCCGAGGGAGTCGAGGAGCGGGAGCTTCATGCGGTTGGAGTCGTCGCCGGGCGTGACGATCCCCGGCGCGAGCTCGATCTCGTGCCACCAGCGGCCGTGTTCGGCGATCAAACGGCGGATTTCGGCCTGATCCGTGATGCGCAATCAGGGGATATCTATCACTTTGGAGTGATAGCATGCGTCTCAGAACCCAGGAGGTGGCGGTGGGTAACGCACGACCATCAGTAACGAAGAAGCAGAGAGAACAGAAGAAACGCGAACGCCAGGCCGTCAAGGCCGAGCGACGCGCGCAGCGCAAGATCGACGCGCAGAATCCGAATCCGAATGCGACCGAAGACGACATGATCGAGTATCAGGAAGTTTACGAACCGTAGATCACTGCCAGGTGATCCAGTAATACTGCAGTCGCTTTCGCTGACCGCGGCCGTCGATGACGACGGCTTGAACATCGGTCTCGACAGAAACTCCATCGGGCCGCTTTTCCACTGATGCCACGAAGCGAGGCTTCGCTCCGTACTGCGTGAGCTTCGCGTCGGCGATGAGCGTCGCCGGAACGCGCACGCGTCCATCTTCGAAAAGCAGCTCGACTCCGCGGACGCCGTATGGTGACCAGGCGTAGCCGGAGAAGAACGCGCTGCCTTTCAGCAATGGCGGGCGATCGAAATAGCCGAGCGTCCACGTTGGCGTCCTCGATCCTCGGTCCCCGGTCGTCGGTTTTCCGAGGGTGAAGACCCAGTCGCCGCCTGGACCTGTGGTTGGGAAAACATTCACGACCGTCAGCCGCCCTCGACGCGTCTCACTCCGTATCCAATCGTGGATGGCGTCGTCCGGCCGGAGCCAATCGCCATGCACGATGACGAGGTCACAGCCAATCTTTCGCAACTCGTCGATGAATGCGTCAGGGATGGGCGATGTCTTCGTCATCTCGCTGAACCGCTCGTACTGCGGCGGAACGGCACCTGACGCGCCGTTCACGAGATTCTTGTGATGCACGGTGGCGTAAAACGAGTAGAGGTAGTCGCTGCCGGCAATATCGATCGGCAACTCGACGACCGCACGGACGTTCTGCGTCGACAGCCACCGGTACACTTCCGGCGTTTCGATCGGCGCGCGGAACCAGCGGATCGGCGCGGCGTGCAGTTCGACGAGAAAGAGGATCGGGATCGCCGCGGCGATCCAGCGTTGCCGTCGCGCGACGAACGCGGTCGCGGCCGCGATCAACATCGCCAGGCCGATGTACGCGATCTCCGCCCATCGCGCGGGAACGCGAATCCCGCGAAATCCGGGAACGGCATCGAACAGAAACTGGTGGAAGTAAAAGTTGAGACCGATCGAGCCGAGGACGCCGATGATCGTCCAGAGGATGCCCAGGGTGACGGCGCGCGGATAACGGCGCGTGAGGAACAGCGCGGCGATCGCGGCGATGATCGACAGCAGGCCGGGAAACAGCCAGCGTTCCGGGTTCACCGTCGCGTCATTCAGAAACGTGTAGACGCGGTTCGCGCTGCTGCTGACGAGCCAGTCGCTCCACGTCGCCGAATAAAACTTCGTTTCGGTCCACGTCCGCGACATCGTCTTCGCAACGTGGACATACGGAATCAGGAACGGCACGAGCAGCGCCGCCGCGATCGAAGTCGCGATGATCAGCTCGCGCCAGCGGCGCACACCGTTGATCAGGAACAGAAGTACGGTCGCCCCGATCGCGAATGAGCCGAACAGCAGCCAGTGAATGTTCGTCAGGCCATTCATCAGAAACGCGACGCCGAACAGCGCCGCGGTTCGCCACGATGGCCGATCGATGTACGCGAGCAGCGCCACGAGCAGCAGCGGCACCCAGCCCGCGAACACATGCTGCACGTGCGGCAGGTGCGTGAACCGGAACGGCACGAATGCGTGGAACACACCCGCGGCGATCCCGGCGACGAACGATCCCGTCAGTCGAAAACCGAGGAGCCATGCGCCGAAGCCGGAGAACGCAAAGCCGCCGAGGATGGCCAGGTTGTAGGCGGTGACGGGGCTGAGACCGATCGCGCGAAACGGGACGAGCAACAACGCGATGCCGTAGAGATTCTCCGACAGCGCGAGCGTGTCATGCGCCGGGTAAAAGATGTTCGCGTCGAACAACGACAGCGGCTGATGGAACGTCGTGTAGTGATCCCAGTCGAGGATCCAGATGTTGATGAAGGGATCGCTCGGATCGGAAACCGCGTGGTCGAGTCGTGCGGCGAGCGGCCACGTCATGACGATCGACAATGTGAGGAAGATCGCAGCCGCGGCAAGGTACTGCTTCTGCATAATGTCGCCGCGAACCTTACCCTATGCGCACCCGAGCCCTCCCTCTTCTTCTCATCATCATTGTTGCGTCGACGACGAGCGCCGCGTCAAAACGCCGAGCGACTTCGCCTGACCGATGTTCGTCGACGGTCTCTCCCGCGTCGCTCTCGTTTCCGTCCGCAGGCGGACACGCGACCGTCAACGTCAGCGTGACCGGAGGCTGCACCTGGTCGCCGGTCGCAAGCGACTCGTGGATCAGCGCGGCGCCGGCGGGGAATCAGGTATCGATCGACGTTGGCGCAAACAGCGCCGCCAGCGCGCGAACGGGACTGATCCACGTCCGCAGTGCGGTCATCGTCGTGACGCAGGCCGCGAACTCGAATCTTCTTCAGAACCCCGGCTTCGACAACGGACTGGCGTCGTGGAGCGAGGCGTCTTCTTTAGGCCCGGGATCCGCTTCCGTTGGATCGAATTCAGTGATCGTCTCGCCGGGACCTTCGCCAAACGCGGTGCTCATCACATCAACGTCGAACGACGTCCACTCCGGTTATCAATTGAGTCAGTGCGTGAACATCAAGGGCGGCACGCAATACGAAGCAGGTACGCGCGCGATGATCCCGCCCGGCCAATCCGCGGGCGTGATCAACTTCGTAATCTTCGAATACTGGGTTCGCGACTGCCCCGTCATGCCCAGCTATCACGCCTTGATGCCGGTCGTTGCGAACAGCCCGATCGGATCGTGGTTCGACCCGAGCGTGGCGTGGCGAAGCGACGTGAATGCGCAGAGTGTCCTGATCGTGATCGGAGCCGGCGGAACGGACTCTCCACCATTTTCGGCGTGGTTTGATGATGTGTATCTGCGCGAGAAGAATTGATTGCACCCAACACCTAGCACCTCCCTTGCACTAACAGCAGACGATGCCAGTCATCGTCCTCTTCGGCGGTTCCAGCGACGAGCGGCACGTCTCGGTTGCGACGGCCCAGAACGTCGTGCGCACCCTCGGCAACCCGCTCTGCTGGTTCTGGGCTTCGTACGGCGCGATCTACGACGTCGCCGTCGACCAACTCCTCTCGCATCAGCGTCCCTTCGCAGCCGACTTCGATCCGAAGCGGCCCGCGATCTGGCCCGATCTCGAACAGGCGCTCGACACGCTGCCCGTCGACGATCCCGTTTTCTTCCTCGCGTTGCATGGCGGAGCGGGCGAAGACGGCACCGTGCAACGCCTGATGGAAGCGCGCGGGATCGCGTTTACCGGATCGGGCTCCCGGGCCAGCGCGAATGCATTCGACAAAGGCCGCGCGAAGGAGCTGGTCAAGGACCGCGTCAAAGTCGCGGAGTCGCGGATCGTCGGGGTATCCGATCCTGAAACGATCCGCACGTCAGTCGAGGCGATGCTCGAGCGCCACCCGCGCATCGTGCTCAAGCCGCTCGCAGCCGGCTCGAGTCGCGGTCTCTTTTTTCTCGACCGCGGCGGCGACGTCGACGACGTGGTGCGCAAGATCGCGAAACTGAAGCTCCCCTACATCATCGAGCAGTTCATCAAGGGCCGCGAGCTGACCGTCGGCGTGATCGACGAAGGCAACGGACCGATCCCGCTACCGCCGGTCGAAATCGAAATCGACCCCGGCCGCGAATTCGACTACCAGGGCAAATACCTCGGCAAAGGCACGCGGGAAATTTGTCCGGCGAAAATCTCCGATGAGATGACGCGCGCCGCGCAACAGACCGCCGTCGCGTCGCACGTCGCCATCGGCAGCGAAGGTTACTCGCGCACCGACATCATGGCCGGGAGCGACGGGATGTATTTTCTCGAGCTCAACACTCTGCCCGGACTGACGACGAGCTCACTCGTGCCGCAGGAGCTCAGCGTGACCGGCATCGACTTCCGCCAGTTTCTCGAGAAGCAGATCGATCTCGCGCGCCATCGCGCGACGCGCGCTACTCGGGCGTCCGGCGCGGCGGCGGGTTCAGCACGGTGATCCGGCCGTCGAGCTTCGGCGCGAGCGGCTGAGGAAACTTCTTCAGCTCATCGGCGAAGAGATCGTGAAGCGGACGATCCTGCGTGATCGTGATGCGATCGGCCGTCAGCGTGCTCGTGATCGGAAGAAAGCCGTCGCCGCCTGTCGCCAGAAAATCAGGCACCGCCACGCGATACAGCTTCGCCGGATCGAGCGGCGATCCGTCTTCCAGTGTGACGGACACGAGCCTGTTGCGATCGACGGGCGCCTTGTCGGCGTCTTTCGCGGCGTCGAATGTGTAGCGCAGACCGCTGACCTGCATGATGCCGCGGTCGCCGACGGTCGTCATGCGCAGGAGATCGGTGATCTGCGCGCCGGTGAGCGTGATGACCGCGGGAAAGTTCTCGAACGGACTGACTTCGTACACGTCGCCGTACACGAGATCGCCCGCGCGAAGGCCGGCGCGGATTCCGCCGGAGTTGACGAACGCGATGTCGGTATTCATCGTTCGACGGAACGTGTCGGCAAGGAGATCGCCAATCTGTGACTCGCCGTTGTTCGAGCGTCCGAACGACGCCGACGTCCGCACACCGACACTTTCGTTCCGCTTCGCGGCGACGCGTTCGAGAAACGGCGCGATGACCGCGGCGATCTTCGCGTCCGGCTCGATCGTGCGCCCGAGGAATGTGCGGGGGACGAGGGTGGCACCTTTGGGCGCGTCGCGCGAATCGCAGCGCTCCGTGCCGCTGTACACGCGGCCGCAGATCGCGGTGAGCGGCCGCATGTTCGTGCGCGACGCGTCGACACGATGGTGGTCGCGATCGATCCACAGATCGAGCGTCGAGAATTCGACGCTGTACGCGGACGCCTGCAGCGCTGGTGTTCCGTTCACGATCTGCCGCATCTCCTGGTGTGTGTGACCCGCGAAGTAGGCGTCGATCGTTCCGGCCGCCAGCTTCTGAAGAAGTTGCATCGCTTCTTCGTGCGGATCGCAACTGGCGATGTCGTGAATGTCTTTCGTATCGGTGCAGCGTCCGCCCATGTGGGCGATGACGACGACGGCGTCGACGTTCTGCGCACGAAGATCGGCTGCCGCCTTGATCGTCGCCGCGACGGGATCGCCGAAGTCGAGCGAAGCGACGTTCGATGCGACAGTCACGTTCGGCGTGTCCGGCGTGGTCAGACCAATGATGCCGATGCGCGCGCCCGCGACATCGACGATCGCGTACGGTCGCGCCCATGACGGAGTCTTGCCCGTCGCCTTCTCCGTGATGTTGGCGGAAAGGAACGGGAACGTCGCGATCGACGCGTTTCTCTTCAACGCGCCGAGTGGATCTTCGCCCGATGTGCGGACGACCGAATACGGACCGGCCGGACCGTAGTCGAATTCGTGATTGCCGATCGCGGCGGCGCTGTAACCCATGGCGTTGTAAGCGCGGATGACCGGCTCGCCCTCGAAGAAGTTCGACTCGAACGTGCCTTGAAAGAGATCGCCGGAGTCGACGAGCAGCACGCGATTTTCATTCTCCGCGCGCAACGCGCTCACGTAACTGGCGAACAGCGCGACGCCGCCGTACGACATGTCCTTCGTCGTGTGCCCATTGAACCAGCCGTGAACGTCCGTCGTGCCGACGATGACGACATGGACGGGAGGATGAACGACTGGAGCTGTCGCGCAAGCGGAGAAGATGAGGACGAGGGCAAGGAAACGCTTCATGGAGGGGCGCATTATACGGAGCGCGGAGGGCAGAGCGCGGAGCGCAGATGTGAACGTTTCTCCTGCGCTCCGCGCTCTGCCCTCTGCGCACTGATCTCATGCTCTACCACGCAATGGCCACAACCCTCGCGATCGCACACTTCGCGTTCATCATCTTTGTCGCGATCGGGGCGCTGCTCGTCCTGCGATGGCGGTGGGTGATGTACCTTCAGCTGCCGGCGGCGATCTGGGGCGCGCTCATCGAGATCGCGCAA
>DASVHS010000713.1:0-6052 GCA_036382495.1 Thermoanaerobaculia bacterium
CCGTGATCAGGGGAAAGGCGGACTGGATGGACATGTGCCACAGCGCGTTCGACGGCAGCGAGATTCGTGTGACAGCGAGGTTGCGGCCGGGAACATGTTGCAGCGCGAGCGTGAAGTCCGCCGTCGCCGGACCGAGGTTCACGAGGCCGAGGTTGGTGCGGTAGTCGCTGCTGAAGGAGAGCTCGCGAAGGACGCGCACCGGAAAGTACGTCGAGGCGTAGCTGATCGCGATCGGCTGCGGCGTGAACGCATCCGTTCCGCGCGTGCCGTACGCGGCTGCGAATACCGTGACGGAGCGGCGCGCATTCGTCTGCACGACGAGTGGAGACAGCCCGTTCTCGACGCCGAGCGCCGCGGCGACGTCGGTGAGGTGCAACGTCGCCCCCGCTTCCATCGGCAGCATCACGAAATTCGCGTCAGGCGACGTGGGCATCGTCAATACAACCGTCACCTCGGTGCGGGCGTCGTTGTGCAGCTCGACGTCGGTGCGCCAGCGGACATCGTTCACGCCCACGACGCTGCCGACAACCGGCACGACGACCTTCGTCGACGGCGGTGTCTGATCGACTTCCGACTGCGCCATCGCTGCCGGGCAGGCCAGGACCAGCGCGAGAGCCAGGCGCAAACTCATCTGGCTCGTAGACGTTCTCGCTCTCACGCTGGTTTCACACGAAATGCGGCCGCAGCACGCGCGCGCCGATCACCAGAGCCTTCTGGAGAGTCGACAGCGACAGGCGCCGCCGGATCGCCGTCAGCGGGTCCTTCCTGAGCTTGCCGAGGACGGTCGCGTACACGCCGCCCATCAGCAGGGTGGGGAAGCGCGCGTCGAACGCGAGCTCGCCGAGGAGCGGCTCGGCCGCTCGAAAATACGATTCGGCGCGATCGATCTGAAACTCGATCATCCTGCGCATGTTTTCGTTCTGCACGCGGCCGAACAGATCGGCCTCGCTTACGCCGAAGCGGCGCAGGTCTTCCAGCGGGACGTAAATGCGGTCGCGCGTGAGGTCGTCGCCGATGTCGCGCGTGACGTTCGTGAGCTGCAACGCGGTCGACAGCTCGCGGCCGTGACCGATCGCCGCATCGGTCTTGTAGCCGAAGATCGACAGCGAGATATCGGAGATCGACGCCGCGACCAGTTCGCAGTAACGGAGCAGCTCATCGAATGTCTCGTATCGTTTCTTGATGAGATCCTGCTTGCAACCGGCGATCAGCGCGAGAAATCCGCTCTTCGGAATCGCGAAATGCTTCAGCGCGTCGGCGAGGGCAATCGTGATCGGATGCGCGGGCGTGCCGGCGTAGCAGTTGTCGAGCTCATACTGCCATTCATCCAGCCGCGTCCGACGTTCTTCGGTCCTCGGTCCCTCTTCGTCGACGATGTCATCCGCCCATCGGCAGAACGCATACGCGGCGTACACCGCTCGTCGCTTCGTCTTCGGCAGAAACCGGAAGCCGACCGAAAAGTTCGCGCCGTGTTTGTGAGCGATGCTGCGGCAGTACGCGTACGCCTGATCGACGTTCATTGCTGTACCGGCCCCAGCGGCGGGACTTTCATTTCCGTGTCGCGCGAGCGGCACCAGTGAATGCCCGGCTTGTGAAGACAACGTCCGCGATGCCGCCAGACGCGGCGCACAACGGGAACGAGGAGCGCTTTCCACCAGCTGTGTTGATGCCATCCGCTGAGATAACCGTGAAAGTCCCGTGCGCGCGAAGCCTGGCGGACGAACATCGACAGCCCGGTGTTGCCGCCGGCCTCGTACAGAAATCGATTGACGAGGCTCGTCTGCTGTTTCTCGCCGAACTCCGCGTGCCACAGCTCGTCGAAGTCGCGTTCCTCGAGGATGCTGCGGGCGGCGAGGTAACCGCTCGTCAGCGCGTAGCGGATGCCGAGGCCGAAGAGATAGTCCTGAAAGCCAGCGGCCTCGCCGACGTAGCGGGAGTTGCCGGCGCTCGCGTGATCCTTCAAGTGAAAGTTCATGTACGAGTAGCCGGTCCGCGTTTCTTTTGGAATGACGAACGCGTGGAGTTTCTGCGCCGACGCGAGCGAATGGTCGAAGTAGTCGTCGATGCGTTTGAAGTCGGCGACGATCGCGCAGCCGAACGTCGCGATGCCGTCGAGGATGAAGAGATACGAGTAACCGCCGGGCGACAGCTTGTGATCGAAGTAGACGTCGATGCGTTCGGCCTCATCGGTGCGCCACGTCATCTCCCGAGCCAGGCCGTCGGGAGATGCCGGACCGGTCGCCACGATGTCCGCATCATTCAATTTGCTGTTGAAGATCACGTTCACGCCGAGCGCGCGCGCCTGCGCCAGCAGTCCGCGATCGAGAGTGTTCTCTTCCGCGCCGCGGCGGATGAAATAGCCGTACGGCTCGCCGCTGCGGATCACACGTCCGACGCCGCGGTGGTTGTAGAAGGTGGCCCAGTCGGCCGGGCGGAAGTAGAAGTTGCGCTCGATGCCGATGCGCGCGAGCAGCTCGGGCACGCTCTCCCGTTCGGATGCGCCTTCGATGATCTGCAGGTCGCCGATGAAGCGCTTGCCGACATCGGATTTCGCTTCGTGGACCTCGACGCTCCGTCCGGCCCGCGCCAGTACGATTGCGGCGCTGAGTCCGGATGGCCCCGCCCCTGCAATGCGAATCGGTTGCATCTCTGGCATCTTATCGTTCTGATACCGACGTGAATTCCGTAAGCGCTACGCCTGACGACATTCCGCCCGTCGCGAAGAAGCGCCGGCCCGTCGGATTTGCGATGCTCGTTGCGGCGGGCATTCTGCTCAGCCGCGTCGCCGGACTCATTCGCGAACGCGTCTTCGCCCACTACCTCGGCACCTCACCGGCTTCGGGCGCGTTCAAGGCGGCGCTGAAGATTCCGAACTTTCTGCAGAACCTGTTCGGCGAAGGCGTGCTGTCTGCGTCGTTCATCCCGGTCTACGCGAAGTTGCTGGCGCAGGATGACGAGGAGCTTGCCGGCCGGCTGGCGGGAGTGATCGTGTCGCTTCTCGGCGTTGTCGTCGGCGGGATCGTGCTGATCTGCGTGTTCATCACGCCGTGGATCATCGATCTCATCGCGCCGGGCTTCGAAGGCGAAGTGCGCGCGCTGACGATCCGCATCGTGCAGATCCTCTTTCCGGCGACGGGACTTCTCGTGTTGTCGGCGTGGTGTCTGGGCGTCCTGAACAGCCATCGCAAATTCTTTCTCTCGTACGTCGCGCCGGTGTTCTGGAACGCGGCGATGATCGCGACGCTCGTGTTCTTCGGCCATCGAAGCACGCAGGCCAATCTTGCGATTGCGCTGGCGTGGGGCACGGTCCTCGGGTCGGCGCTGCAGTTCGGCATTCAGGTGCCGTTCGTTTTCAAATACGCGCCTCGCATCCGGCCGTCGTTGCAGATTTCGCTCGAGCCAGTGCGCGAAGTCATCCGCAGTTTCGGTCCTGTCGTCATCGGCCGCGGCGTCGTGCAACTGTCCGGCTACATCGATCAGGTCATCGCCAGCTACCTGCAGGCCGTGACCGTTTCCGCACTTGCCTACGCGCAGACGATTTACTTTCTGCCGATCAGTCTCTTCGGGATGTCGGTGGCGGCCGCAGAGTTGCCGCAGATGTCGGGGACCGTCGGCGACGTCGAGGAAGTCAACGCATCACTCCGCAAGCGGCTCGAGCGGGGTTTGCGACAGATCGCGTTCTTTGTGGTGCCGTCGATCGCGGCGTTCATCTTCGTCGGCCGTGTTCTCGTCGCTGCGCTGTATCAGACAGGCGAGTTCGGCGATCGCGACACGCTTCTCGTCTGGTACATCCTCGCTGGATCGACCGTCGGACTTCTCGCCGTCACGCTCGGGCGGCTCTACTCATCGACGTTCTACGCGCTGCGCGATCCGAAGACGCCGCTGCGCTACGCGATGTTGCGCGTTTCGCTGACCGCGGTCCTCGGTGTTCTGTTCGCGTTTCCGCTGCGTCCGGCGATCATCGCGTTCATCCATCTGATCCATCTGCCGGTTCCGGTCTTCCCCGAAGGTGACAAACCGTTCGGTGCGATTGGATTGACGGCATCGGCAGGGATGGCCGGGTGGGTCGAATTCCTGATGCTGCGCCGCGCGCTCGCGAAGCGTATCGGCTCGGTGAAGCTCGCGCCATCGTTCCTGACGCGCTTGTGGATCGCGGCGCTGTGCGGATCGATCGCAGCGGTCGCTCTCGATTACTTCCTGCACCCGCACATGCACGGCTTTCCTATTCCGCACGTCATCGAGGCGGGGATCGTCGCCGGCATCTTCGGCATCATCTATTTCGCCGCCACCATGATCCTCGGCGTCGAGGAGTCGAAGGCCACGCTGCGGCGGTTCTCGAAACGGTGACATCGGCGCCATGACACGACTCTTGCTAGGCTTGCCTCCGTGTCCGAGCCGCTGCTCGAAGTGAAGAACCTCGTGACGTCGTTTCCGACGGAGGATGGACTCATCCGCGCCGTCGACAACGTCTCGTTCAGCGTCCGTCGCGGCGAGGCCGTGGCGCTCGTCGGCGAATCGGGCTGCGGGAAGAGCGTGACGGCGATGTCGATCATGCGACTCGTCGCGCGTCCCGGACGAATCACCGGCGGCGAAGTGCGATTCAAAGGCCGCGATATCACCTCGCTTTCCGAGAAACAGATGCGCGAAGTGCGCGGCAACGATATCGCGATGGTGTTCCAGGAGCCGATGACGTCGCTCAATCCGGTCTTCAAGATCGGCGCGCAAGTCTCGGAAGCGATTCGCGTGCATCGCAAGGTGTCGAAGAAGGATGCCTGGAAGATGGCCGGCGAGATGCTCGAGCTGGTCTCGATCCCCGATCCGGTCAAACGTCTCGACGACTATCCGCACCAGCTCTCCGGCGGCATGCGCCAGCGCGTCATGATCGCGATGGCGTTGTCGTGCGATCCCGAACTGCTGATCGCCGACGAGCCGACGACCGCGCTCGACGTCACGATCCAGGCGCAGATCATGGAACTCCTGGCCGGATTGCAGAAACGTCTCGGCCTCGCCGTCCTGCTCATCACGCACGACCTCGGCGTCGTCGCCGAATTCTGCGAGCGCGTGATCGTGATGTACACCGGCCGCATCGTCGAAGAGGCGCCTGTCCGCGATCTCTTCGCGAATCCCGCACATCCGTACACGCGCGGACTCCTGAAATCACTGCCGAGCGTCACCAAAGCGGGAACCGAGGGGAGGTTGCCGACGATCAAGGGAATGGTGCCGCCGATTACTGCGCTGCCGCACGGATGCAAATTCAACCCGCGCTGTCCCGACGTGATGGACATCTGCCTCGGCAACGAGCCGGCGCTAATGGTGGTGGGGGAGGCGCACGTTGCGCGATGTTATCTGCACGGGGATCTTGCCGATCCCGAGAGGCTGGAAGCATGAATTTCGAATTTCGAATTTCGAATGAAGAATTGAGAATTGCAGACGCGCGAAGCGTTTCTTCATTCGAAATTCGAACTTCGAACTTCGAACTTCGCTTTTCGGGTGGGAGGCCAGATGCCCAATAGTCTGCTGGCTTCCCAGTCACAGCAGACGCCGGCCGTCCCGATGGGCGCGGGCGAGGCGTTGCTCGTCGTGCGCGATCTGAAGAAGTATTTCCCGGTCAAGCGTGGTGTGCTCGCGCGGGTCGTCGCGAACGTCAAGGCTGTCGACGGGATCAGTTTCGGTATCTCGAGCGGTGAGACGCTCGGGCTCGTGGGCGAGGCCGGCTCGGGCAAGACGACTGTCGGGCGCTGCATCCTCCGATTGATCGAGCCGACCTCCGGTTCGGTGACGTTCGAGGGCAAGGACGTCCTGGGGCTCAATGCTTCGGGCATGCGCACGATGCGGCGCGACATGCAGATCGTCTTTCAGGATCCGTACGCGTCATTAAATCCTCGCATGACCGTCGGCACGATCGTCTCGGAGCCGCTGATCATTCACGGCGGCATGAGCTCGCGCGAGCGCGCCGATCGCGTCGCCGAGCTGCTCGAGAAAGTTGGACTCAATCCCGATTACCGCAAGCGATATCCGCACGAGTTCTCCGGCGGCCAGCGCCAGCGTATCG
>DASVHS010000714.1:0-1622 GCA_036382495.1 Thermoanaerobaculia bacterium
CGGACGTAATCGCTCTCGAGCTCGACGAGCGGTTGTCCCTTCGACACGCGCGAGCCTTCGTCGACGTACATCCGCGCAACGCGTCCCGGCATTTTCGCCGCCAGCTCGGAACGCACCGGCGAAACGAATTCGCCCGTGGCGGCGATGCGACCGCCGGAAACGTCCGCGGTTACGGCGTCAGTTTGTGTCGCGCCGCTCTCGGTGGCGCTCGCGGTGGACACACTCGACGTAGTGGCCACGGCGGCGACCTGCGCCACATCCGAGGGCAGCGGCGGAGCCTGCGTCGTCGTGACGGTCGCGTTGTCTTTCTTCGAGCAGGCCACGATCGTCAACGCGACGATCAGAAGAATGAATGTCTTGTTCAGAAAACGCATCATTGTTTCGCAACTCCCACGGCTTGTTTGATGTCCCCGGCCGCGTACCAGACGCGGAGCTCGGCGAGATCACGGTTCAAAGTTTCTTCAGCGACGGCGCGGCGAGCATCGGCGAGCGACGCTTCGGACGTCGAAACGTCGAGCGCGGTCGTCTCCTGCGCCCGGTACAGCTCGAACGCCTGCGCATACTCCGCCTCGGCGGCCGCGAACTGGTCGCGGGCGAGGCCGAGACTGGTCTCGGCGGTGTGGAGATCGACGAGGGCCTTGCGGACGTCCTCGCGAGCCAGAACCTTCGCGTTCTCGAGGCTGAGCTTTGCTTCTTCTTCTTTTGCTTTCGCGCCGGCGACGCGCGCCTGAACCTCGCCCGATTGAAAGATCGGAACGCTGAACTGCAGCGCGCCGAACGCGTAGTTCTTCGCAGGGAACGAGACTTTCTGATTGATCCAGCCGCCGTTGAAATAGACGGTCGGCAGCGAGAAGCCGCGCTGCTTCGCGACTTCGAGGTTCGCGATGCGCAGGTTGTTCTCGGCCTGCGTCACATCCGGCCGTGCCGTTTCCGCGTGATTGACGAGAACGGACTCGTCGGGAACGGCGGGAAGCGAGTGCGACGGAGGAACGGCGTCGATCGCAGTGTTGAGGTCGAGCGCGGCGCGCAGGTCGCTCTCGGCAGAGGCACGCCCCTGCTGTGCGGTCGCGAGCTGACGTTGTGCCGCTTTGATGGCGGTCTCCGCGCGCAGCACGTCGACCTTCGTCACCTCACCGGCCTGGAAGAATGCCTGCGACTGCTTGCGCCGGTTCTCCGCGACCTCGATGTTCTTCTTCTCAACGTCGATGCGCGCGTCGGCGTTGACGATTGCGAGAAACGACGACGACACGCGCAACAGCGCCTGGTCCTCGGTGCCGAGCGTGCTGACGCGGGCGTTTTCGACGCCGATCTTCGCCTGCGAGTAGGCGCGAAGCTCGCGGCGTCCCGCATAGAGCGGCTGCTGCAGCGTGACCTGATAGTTCCAGTTGTTCTGCGGAAGGATCGTGACGGTGTTGTCGCCGGTGCCGAATGTCTGCGAAATGCTGTTGCGCTGCAGGGTGCCGTTGAGCGCGATGTGCGGCATCACCTGCGACAACAGGTAGCTCCGGTTCGCCTCTGCGACATCGATTTCCTTGCGCGACTGCTCGACCTGGTTGTTGACGAGGAGCGCGCGGCGAAGCGCCTCGTCGAAGGTCAGCTTCGTCTGCGCGGCTGCAGCGGAC
>DASVHS010000715.1:0-6540 GCA_036382495.1 Thermoanaerobaculia bacterium
CGGTCGCCCATCCGCCGCTCGCGGCGGCCATGATCATCGGAATCACGGCGATGCAGGGATCGGCACAGAACAGCAGGAACAGCGACCACGCCGTAAGGCCCTCACGATCGTGGTGATGATGATGATGGCCGTGCCGCCAGAAACCCCAGATCATGTAGATCGTTCCGAACGCCATCAGGAGCCAGTTCGCCTGATTCTCGAGTCGCGATCCGATCGCTCGAATGATGCCCAGTCCGACGAAGAGTGCCGCGATGCCGAGCGTGGCGGACACCGTCACGTGGCCAAATCCGCACAGCACGGTCGTCCTGGCGGTGCGCAGCGGAGTCCACTTTCGCGCGCGCGCCAGCGCGGCAAACGGCATCCAGTGATCGGGCGCCATCGTGTGCAGCGAGCCGACAGTGGCCGCCGCGATCACGAGAGTGAGAGTGAAACCGTTCATGCATGCTCCGCTGCGAGCATCAGCGCGTTCATCCGCTCGCGGCGATCGGACAGCCATTCGATCCAGGAGCTGACACCGAATCGATCCTGGGCCGAGATCGAGATGATCCGCGGCCGCGGCATCACCCGCGCCACCGCATCTTCAATCGCCGACATGCGGACGTTCGGCAGATGGATCATCAGATCGACCTTCGTGAGCAGCACGAGATCGGCCTTCGCGAACATCGTCGGATATTTGACGGGCTTATCCTCCCCCTCCGTAACCGACAGAGCAACGACATTCACCGCCTGGCCGAGGTCGTAGACGGCGGGGCAGACGAGGTTGCCGACGTTCTCGATGAAGAAATACTCGACGCCGGTCAGATCGAAGTCATGCAGCGCGCGATGGACCATCTCCGCGTCGAGATGACAAGCCTCGCCGGTCGTGATCGATTTCGAGTGGATGCCGGCCTTCTCGAGCCGCCGCGCATCGTTGTCGGTCGCGAGATCGCCCGCCACAGCGGCAAGCGTCTTCCCGCCCAACGCCCGCGCCGTCGCCTCGAGCACGGCGGTCTTCCCCGATCCGGGCGAGCCCATGAGGTTCACGCTGAAGATGGATCGCTCGCTGAAGTGCGCGCGGTTGTGCGCGGCCACCGAGTCGTTGCGTGCGAGGATCCGCGTCTGTACTTCGACGGGAACGAGATTCGTATCACCACATCCGCAGTCCTGGCACATCAGGGAACCTCCAGTTCGATTCGTTGCAGAATGATTTCATCGCCGGACATGAGGCGCGCCGGCTCTTTACACGTTGGACAACGGAGAACTGCGCCGCGCGCGATGTCGCTCGAGCATTTCGGACATTGCCAATGCGCGGGAACACGATCGATCTTCATCGTGGCGCTCTCGCAGCAGGTGCCGGCGCGAAAGACTTCGTACGCGGTGGCGAGCAGACCGGTATCGACGCCGGAGAGCTCGCCGATGCAGACGTCGATTCGATGGACCCTGGACAAGTTGCCGGTTGCCGGTTGCCGGTTGCCGGTGGACAACCGGTCACCGGTCACCGGTAACCGGTAACCTGTCCCCCACACAGACTTCTCCACCGCATCGACGAGCGACTGGATGATCGAGTACTCGTGCATCACTTCGCTCCGAACACCGGTGCCCGCTTCTCGAAGAACGCATCGATGCCTTCGGCGAAATTGCTGCCGCCGGCGATCCGCGCGAGGCTCTCCAGCTCGCGGTCGAGATGTGCGTCGAGGCGATCGACGCCCGCCGCCTGATTCATCAACTCCTTTGCAACACCCCACGCCTCGGTCGGTCCGGAGGCGAGACGATGCGCGATCTCGAACACGCCTGCTTCGAACGTCGCATCCGGAACGATCGTCGTTACGAGGCCGATGTCGAGCGCACGTTTCGCATCGAGTCTCGGATTGAGGAAGAGCAGCTCGAGAGCGCGACGAAGTCCGATGAGCCGCGGAAGCATGAACGTCGAGCTTTCGGCGCCGGTCAGTCCGGTCTTCGAATACGCCCACTCGAACGTGGATCGTTCCGAAGCGACGACGATGTCGCAGGCCATGGCCAGCCCGAATCCGCCGGCGGCGGCGATTCCGTCCACCGCGGCGATGAACGGCTTCGGAGCGCGGCGGACCTCGGAGATCGTGCTGTGAATGTATTCGAGGATCTGCTTGAACACATCCCCGTAACCGGGCCTCGGGCCTGGGGCCTCGAGCCTCGGTTGGAGGTATTTCATGCCTTCTGAGTCGCCGCCGGCGCGGATGTACTTCAAGTCGGCGCCGCTGCAGAACACGCCGTTCACTCCACGCAGCACGACGCAGCGCACCTCGGGGTCACGCGCGAGATTCAATCCGGCGCGACGCAGATCGCGAGCGGTTTCGACATCGAGCGAATTGAAACGCCCCGGGCGGTCGATCGTGATCGTCCCTACGGCATCGGCGATCTCGACACGAATGTTCGTCATGCGATCGCCAAGTCATCCTGAGCCGCGAAGACGGCGAGGGATCTGGGTGGGGGCACATTCCACCGCCCAGATCCCTCGCGCTCTGCGGCGCTCAGGATGACATTCGGTTCGTTCAGCATATTCGGGGAAGCGGTTCGCCGTCGGGTTCGGCGAGCAGTCTCCGTCCGAATCCGGTGTCGAGGATGATCGAGCCCGGACGCTCGTCGACGCAGACGCCGATGATCGCCGCTCTCGCTCCGAGCGGGTGTGCGTGCAGGCGATCGAGGACCTCCGCCGTCCGCTCCCGACGCACGCCCAGGAGCGCTTTGCCTTCGTTGGCTACGTGAAGCGGATCGATGCCGAGGAGCTCGCCGACGGAGCTGACGGCGAGGGTGACGGGGATGTCGCGCTCGCGCAGTACGATGCCGACGCCGCTCTTCGACGCCATCTCGTGCAGAGCGCTCGAGACGCCGCCGCGGGTCGGGTCCTTCATCGCCGTGATCGCGTCGAGGCCGATCACCGAGTCGATCAGACCGTTGATCGGCGCGACGTCAGAAACGAGATCGCCTTCGAACTCGATGCCGTGCCGCGCGGCCATGACCGCCAGTCCATGCTCGCCGATCGAGCCGGTGACGATGATCGCATCGCCGGCGCGAAGGCCGTTGTCTCGGACCAGCACGCGCGTCAGTCCGATTCCGCAGGTATTGATCACGAGGCCGTCGAGCTCACCGCGGCCCATGACCTTCGTGTCGCCGGTGACAACGGGAGCATTCGCTTCGCGGCACGCCGCGACCATCGATCGCTGAATCCGCTCGAGCGATTCGATGGAGAATCCTTCCTCGAGAATCACGCTGCATGTGAGGCCGGTAACTTTCGTCGCCCCCATCATGGCCAGGTCGTTCACCGTTCCACAGATGGAGAGGCGGCCGATGTCGCCGCCCGGGAAGAAGATCGGGTGGACGACATGCGAGTCGGTGGTGATGACGAGCCAGTCGTCGCCGATCTTCACCGCCGCGCCGTCATCCATCGCGCCGACTCCGACTCCGTCGAACGGCAGGAGCGCGAAATCGCGCACGAACAATTTCTCGATGAGCGAGCGCATCGCACGCCCGCCTCCGCCCTGCTTGAGCGTGATGCGTCCCGGCAGGGTGATCGTCGCGGTCATGCGCTCTCCCTCAGATCAGGCACGCCGCCGTAGAGGTGCCAGATCTTGCAAGTACCTTCGTTCGAGACCATGCACGCGCCCACCGGGTTTTCAGGGACACATTCGCGATTGAACAGGCGGCAGTCATTGGGATTGCGGACGCCGGACATGATCTCGCCGCAGATGCACTGCCCCGCCAGCTGCGGCGGTGCGTAGTCCCAAAGCGACGGCAGATCGATCGTGAATCGTTTGCGCGCATCGACGTGCGCGAATTCATCGCGCAACCGCAGATTGCCGTTCGGCACGTGCGCGATGCCGCGCCACCGCCCGCCCGTTGCACGGAACACGCGGAAGAGCTGTTCCTGCGCGGCCAGATTCCCTTCGCGCGTGACGCAGCGCGGGAACATGTTGACGACGCGCGGCGTGCCGGCGCGGATGAGCGTGACCAGCTCGGCGAGACCGGCCAGGATGTCCATCGGCTCGAATCCGGCGACGACGACAGGGACCTTGTGACGTTCGACGAACGCCTCGAAGATGCCCCAGCCGGTGATGATCGCGGCGTGGCCGGCCGCTAGGAAGCCCTCGACGCGAGAGCCCGGCATCTCCACCACGATCTCCATCACCGGCGGGATGTATTTATGTGCAGAGAGAATCGAAAAGTTCGGCGGCGGATCGTCGAGGATCACGGCCGCGGTAGCCACGGCCGTCGTTTCGAATCCCGTCGCGAACAGGACGATCTCTTCTTTCGTGCTCCGCGCGATGTCCACGGCCTGTTTCGGGCTGTAGATCACCTCGATGTTGCCGCCGGCAGCTTGTGCATCCGCCAGCGACCCGACTGTACCGGGCACGCGCAGCATGTCGCCGAACGTCACGATGCGCACACCCTGTCGCGCAAGCGCGACGCCTTCGTCGACCTCCGGCACATCGGTCACGCACACGGGACAACCGGGTCCCATGATCACGTCGAGATTCGCCGGGAACAGTGAACGCAGTCCGAACTTCGCGATGGCCTGCTCGTGGCTGCCGCAGACGTGCATCACCGCGACCTTGCGGCCGATCTCGTTCGTCAGACGCTGGATTGTCGCGGCCATCGCACGCGCCTTTTCCGGATCGCGGAATTGCAGATCGTTCACGACGTACCCTTGATCTCGCCCTTCAAGTCGCTCGTCATGAGGTCGGAGAAATCACCTTCGCGCAACAGCAGCTCATAGAGCGCCAGCGTGTCGCTGATCGCGTCCGCCGGAATGCGCCGGATGGCGAAGCCGACGTGGTTGAGGATGTAGTCGCCGGCCGAGACCGGCTCGTCGACGATGTTGAGGAGCACTTCTTTGCGAACGCCCCAGAAATCGACGACGGCAGTCCAGCCATCGACCGATATGACTTTCCCCGGAACCCCTAGGCACATACGGCTTCCTTTCGCGATGCGCGATTGACGACCTGCGATTCGTGTTCGAGGCGCAGATGCGCGCCGGCGATAAAGGCCTGTCCCAGCGAGATGCCGCCGTCGCCGGGAGGGACGTTTCGATTCATGAAGACGCGCGCCGTCTCACGCAGCGGCACGATAATCGACTCGGCGAGCCGCGCGTTCTGGAAGCAGCCGCCGCTCAGCACGATCGGCATGTCGCCGCGCGAAGCGATTGCGGCACGGGCGATCTCGATGGTCGCCGCGGCGATCGTGTTGTGGAAGCGCGCGGAGATCGTCGCGGCCGAGCAGCCGTCGATGAGGTCCGCGATCGCGGCGCGAACCATCGGACGCGCATCAACCTCCCACGGTTCCTGGAGCTGGCGAATGACGATCGGATAGACGCCGAGCTCCGATTCGGCCGCGGCCAGGTTCCAGCGCAAGGCCACTTCGCCTTCGTAACGCGATTCGGACAGGCCGAGGATGAACGAGCCGAATGCATCGAAGTATCGTCCGACCCCTCGGGCCTGAGGTGAGTTCAGCCCCGTAGCGATGGCGCGGCGCGTCGTGTCGATCGCGGTTCTTGCGATGGTCCGAAACAGAGGAATGCGATCGAGCGGCGGCTCTCCGGCAAACGCGTCGTCGAGCAATGCCAGCGCAGTGCGCCACGGCTGCCGGATCGCCCGATCGCCTCCCGCGAGAGGAATCGGACGGAACGTTGCGAAGCGATGGAACGACGCGTAATCGGCGACCAGGATCTCGCCGCCCCACGACGTCCCATCCGTACCGAATCCGGTCCCGTCGTACGCGATGCCGATGACCGGCCCGTCGAGCCCGTGCTCCGCCATCACGCTGGCAATGTGCGCGTGGTGATGCTGTACGCCGATCGTGCGGACGCCGTTCAGCGCGAGCGCGTGTCGCGTCGAGAGGTAATCGGGATGCAGATCGTGTGCGACGACTTTCGGATCGACGCCGACGAACTCCTTCATCCGCTCGATGGCAGTCTCGTAATCGCGCAGCGTGGCCACGGTTTCGAGATCGCCGATGTGCGGACCGGGAAACGCGCTCGACCCCGTGGCGATGCAGAACGTGTTCTTGAGGTGCGCGCCGCACGCGAGAATCGGTTCGACGAACTCGCGTTTGCTCTCGATTGCGCGCGGCACATAGCCGCGTGCGCGGCGGAGGATCGACGGTGCGCCGGCGATCACGCGCACGACCGAGTCATCGGCACGCGTGACGATGTCGCGATTGTGCATGAGAAAGAGATCGGCGATCTCGCCGAGACTCTCGAACGCGTCTTCGTTCGTGATGACCATCGGCTCGTCCGACACGTTGCCCGAGGTCATGACCAGCGCACCGGAAGTTTCGTGCAGAAGCAGGTGATGGAGAGGCGTGTACGGCAGGAAGATGCCTACGATGGAGTCGTTGTTCGACACTTCTCGCGCAATCGGTGCGTTCGCGCGCAGACGGGCAAGGACGATCGGGCGCTCCACCGACGTCAGCAGCACTCGCTCTTCATCCGTCAGCTCCGCGATTGTCTCCGCCGCCGCCAGATCGCGGACCATCACGGCGAGCGCCTTCGCCTCGCGGTGTTTGCGTTCGCGAAGACGCATGACTGTC
>DASVHS010000716.1:0-2733 GCA_036382495.1 Thermoanaerobaculia bacterium
TATCGTCGCCCGACGTGAAACGCGTGCGCGACTACGAGATTTGCGGTCTGATCGCCAAGCCCTTCGAAGTCGAGACGTTTCTGAATGCGGTGCGGCACTGTACGGGCGAGACTTCGCCATCGCGGGGAACGTTTCTGTCGAGCGGAGTGATTCTTCTGCTCGCCGATCTGCTGCGGCAGCGTTGGATGTGACCGAAAACAGAGCGCAGTGGGCAGAGGGCAGAGCGCAGGAGAACGAAGACCGTCCTCTTTCCTGCGCTCCGCGCTCTGCGCTCTGAGGTACCGGCAACCCGTTACGATCGGACAAGCCAGGCGAGAAACGGCGCGCCTGAAACCAGTGTGGCGATTGCCATCGTCCCGAACGATCCCCGGCCCTTGATCTCGGAACACGCGACGATGAGGGTGGCCAGATCGTCCGCGTCGAATGGCTTGCGCACGACGCCGTGGATCCTTTGCGGATCGAGTCGTTCGACAACCGTGCGGTCGGCGCCCGTCAGCACCAGAACCACCGGCGGCGACTGCATGCCGTCGGTCTTCAGCGCGGCGAGAACTCCGAAACCATCGACCTTCGGCATCAGCAGGTCGAGAAGAATCACGGCGTAAGTGTTTTCGCGCAGGCAGCTCAGTGCTTCTTCGCCGTCGCTTGCCGAATCAACGATGAGCCCGTGGGGTGCGAGCGCAGACTTGATGAGCTTGCGTACGTCCGGGTCGTCATCCACGATGAGGACTCGCCTATGTTGATCCATGTGGCCGCGGATACTGCGCGCGCGCGGCGGGCCATGTCAACCTCAACCGCGGGTCAGATCTGGATGCGAGGCAGCGCGGCGGCGGTATGGACGGTGCGGCGCATCGCGTCCTCGAAGTCGGCCGCTGCAACCGGACGGCTGTAGAGAAACCCCTGCATCTCGGCGCATTCTTCGCGCTGCAGAAACCCGAGTTGCGCTTCCGTCTCCACGCCTTCCGCGACGACGCGAAGCTTGAGCGCGCGAGCCATCGACACGACGGCGGTGATGATGGCCTGGTCGTTGACGTCCGCCGAGAGGTCGCGGACGAATTCCTGATCGATCTTCAACGTGTCGATCGGGAATCGCTTCAGGTAGCTGAGCGACGAGTAGCCCGCGCCGAAGTCGTCGATCGAGATGCGCACCCCCATCTTCTTCAACGTCATCATCGTCGCCAGCGACACCTCGGCATTCTGCATGACGGTCGACTCGGTGATCTCGAGCTCGAGGCAGTTGCCGGGGAACTTCGTCTCCTCGAGGATGCGCGCCACGCGCGACGCCAGATCGCGCTGTGCGAATTGTCGCGGCGAAAGATTGACGGCCAGGCGCAGAGGTCCCAACCCGTTGTCGTGCCACCGCTTCATCTGCGTGCAGCCGGTGCGCAGGACCCACTCGCCCATCGTGATGATGAGGTCCGACTCTTCTGCAGCAGGGATGAAGCTCTCCGGCGGCAACAGGCCGCGCGCGGGATCGTTCCAGCGTACGAGCGCCTCGGCGCCGACGACGGTGCCGCTGGCAATGTCGACAATCGGCTGATAGTGAAGGATCAATCGTTGCGATCGATCGCCTGCGCGAGCTTGCGCTCGAGGATGAGGCGATCGTCGAGTGGCGGCGTCGTCGCGTACTGATAGTTGTTCCGGCCGAGTTGTTTCGCGCGATACATGGCCCGATCCGCGTTCTTGAGCAGCGTCTCAGCGTCGAAGCCGTCGCCGGGAAAAACGGCGACGCCGATGCTGGTCGTGACGCGGAGATCGTGACCGTCGAGGACGAGCGGCGCGCCGACCGCCTCCAGAATTTTGCGGGCCACGGTTGCCGCTCCCCGTCCGTCCGTGACGTCGGACAGAAGGACGGTGAACTCGTCGCCGCCCATGCGCGCGACGGTGTCTTCGGCACGCATCGCGCCGACGAGCCGCAAAGCCACCGCCTGCAGCAACCTGTCCCCGACCGTGTGGCCGAGGGAGTCGTTGACGGCTTTGAAGTCGTCGAGGTCGAGGAACATGATCGCCATCGAGCGCGAGGTTCGGCGCGCGTGCGCGAGCGCCATGCTGATGCGATCGCGGAACAGCAGGCGGTTCGGCAACCCGGTGAGCACGTCGTGATAGGCCTGATACTCGATCTCGTCCTGCGCGTACTTGCGGTCGGTGATGTCGATGATCGTGCCTTCGATGACTCCGGCCTCGTGACCTTCGAGCATCGTCATGTTCTCGAGGACCCAAACCGGTGAGCCGTCACGGCGGCGCAAGCGTCCTTCCTGATTCGTGATCGCTCGCTGCACTCGCAGCAGCTGGATCATCTGATCGCGCTCGTTGCTGTCGAAGTACAAAGACGAGGCGGGCTTGTCGAGCAGGTCTTCACGCGATCCGTAGCCGAACACTCGCGCGAATGCGTCGTTGCAGTCGAGGATGCGGCCGTCGGTCGTCGTACGGTACACGCCGGCGAGATTGCGCTCGAACAGCAGCCGGTACCGCGCCTCGCTTTCGCGAAGACGGCGCTCGGACTGATGGCGCTCGGTGATGTCATGGGCCATGACCAGGCGGCGGCGCCGTCCGCCGGAGATGAACTCGAACGACGAGATCTCGACGTCGATGATCGAGCCGTCCTTCTTCTTGTGGCGGAAGATCGCCGGCGAAACGCGCTCGGGAAGCTGCGGCAGAAGCGCGAGCACGGCCGGCACGTCCTCCTCCGGCCGGATTTGCGTGATCAGCATCGACAGGAATTCGTCGCGCGTCCAG
>DASVHS010000717.1:0-2158 GCA_036382495.1 Thermoanaerobaculia bacterium
ACGGTTGAACTCGATGGTGTTCGCCGCGTAGTCGTTCCACGCGACGTACAACTCGCCCTTCGTTCCGACGAACGGCACCGCGCCGATCGAGCGTCCCGGTCCGTGTGGATCATCGGCGCGCGTGACCGTGAACGATGCTCCGCCGTCGCGCGACGCCGCGACGCGAATGCCGCCGCCGGTCGAGCCACCGCTGGCCGCGTCCCACGCCGCGTACACCGAATCCCGGAACGGACCGTTCGTCGTGTCCGTTGTCACCATCGGCTTATCGTTGAAGTGATCGCTGCCGCCGGAGAACGAGAAGTACGTCACCGACGGATAGGACTTGCCGCCGTCAACCGACTTTGCGACCGCCATCTCCGTGCCGTTGACTCCGTTGCCATTCCCGAAGAACACGACGATGTAGCTGTAATAGAGGTTGCCTCGCGAGTCGAACGTCAGTGACGGATCCGATCCGAAACGGATTCCGTTCCCGATCGGCGCCGGCAGCGGAAGATCGACACCAGTCCACGTCTTGCCGCCGTCAGCCGACGCGTAACCGCGCATCGGATCGCGGAAGATCTCGTTCGATCCGCCGGCCAGGGCACGGCCGTTCGTCGAGATCGTGATGTAGGTCTCGCTCTGCGGACCACATTCATTCGACACGTCGACATTCGTGCCGGACGTCACGGACGTTGTTGTTCCGGTATCCGGATCAGCGCCGTGATTCAAAAGGTACTGATACTTCTCCCACCAGATGGGGTTTTTCGCGTTGTTCTGCGCGAACGCAGAGGATACGCACAGCAAGGCGACTGCGACGAAACAGAGCTTTCTCATTTTCCGGGTTCCTTTCGGTTTTGGGGTGCTCGCGAGATTATCACCGGCTCACTCGCGGAGTGACGCCCAGTTCCTTCATCAGATTCTGCGCGCCGTCCACGGCGTCCATCACCCACAACATGTAGTTCGTGTCGACGTGGATCGAGCGCGTGATCGCGGGCGTGAACAGGAAGTCGGCGTCGATCGATTCGTAGTTGCCGTCGAACAGCAGTCCGACGAGCTCACCGTTCGCGTTGAGCGTTGGTGAGCCGGAGTTGCCGCCGGTGGTGTCGCACGTTGAGAGAAAATTGACCGGTACGTCGCGCAAGTCCGGATCGAACCACGGCTCAGTCTTGGCGCGATCGTGCGCGGCGGCCAGCAGTGGCTTCGGACTGGCGAACGGCTCCTTCCCCGTTTCCTTCTGCACGACGCCCGAAAGCGTTGTCTGCGGGGTGAAATACGTCGCATCGCGCACCGTGTAACCCTCGACCTTGCCGAATGTCAGACGCAGCGACCCATTCGCGTCCGGATAGAGATCGCCGCCGCTGACTTTGCGCAGCACGTCGAAGTACGCCGGCCGCAAACGTGACATCGCTCCGTCGTACGCGAGGTCGCGCTGCTCGTTCGACTCGATGAGCGGCATGAGCGACGCCGCGAACTTCAGCATCGCATCGTTGCGCGCATCGAATTGCTGCGTGCTCTCGCCGTACATCTTCGCCCGCTCGGTCGGATCACCTGTCTTCGTGTTGTTGAAGAGCTGATCGAGCAGAGGATCGACACCGCCGGCTGTCGCGACGGCGCGGTCGACCGCGTCGATGCGCTCCGACTGCGGAAGCTTCGAGGCTTCGACGAGGAAGTAGCGGAGTAGCGCACGATCCGTCGCCGGGTCGAACGTCCGTTGCGCGCGATCGGAACCGTTGCGCAACATGTCGAGATCGCGCTGCTGGTAACCGGTCACGCGATCGATATCAGGTTTCGTTCGCTCGCGGGCGACACGGGTGATCCGTGCGGCCTGCGAGAGCAGGTTCGACCCGCCGCCGCTCCGCTGAGTGCCGACGAGCCAGACGAGCAGCGCATCACGCTCGCGCGTCCGGAAATGCTCGGCGTTCAGGCGCGCGATCTCGTCGAGCGTCTTCGAATCGGTCTTCCGCATCTGCTCTTCGCGCGCCAGCCGCGACTCGAGGATGCGGTCCTTGATGAACCCTTCGTTGACGCTCGTGTAGTTCTTCAGCGAGTTCGAGTAACCCTTGATGCGCGCCGTATTCCTGATGTCGACATCCTTGCTGGTCTTGCTCTGATCCTCGAGAATCTTGATGACGTCGGTGTAGTAGCGGATCGACGCCGGGTAAACGAACTCCTGGTAATT
>DASVHS010000718.1:0-9672 GCA_036382495.1 Thermoanaerobaculia bacterium
TGACGAGGGAGAGGTCAGCCTGCGCTCCGATATCGTGAAAGGTCTGGCGATCTTGATTGCGCGTCACGTCGGTGATGAGCGTCGACGTGAACAGGGCCAGCCGCGCCCAGTTCGTGTAGAACGACGGAACGCCCACGCGCGCGAACCGCAGCGGCGGAAGCGTCAGCTCCACGGTTCCTTTCGCGAAATCATTCCCGCCTGCTTCGTTCAATTCCAGCCCCGGAAAACTCTCCAGCTCGCGATATCGCCGCTCGGCCTGCCAGTCGATCCAGTTGTTGCCGAACGCGCCGAAGTAGAAGTTCGAGAAGGCATTCGTGCGGTCGCCCCACGATTTGCCGGCCGCGCCTCGCAGCCACAGCGAGGTGTGGTCGACCGGCAGGAGAAATCCGCGTTCGTAATCTCCGTAGACGCGGGGGAAGAGGTCGCCGTTCGCGAGGCTCGCGCTCGTTGCAAGACTCCAGCGCTGCCCGCGCTCGTAGTCGACCGCGCCGATCGTCCGCCGCAAGTCCTTGAAATCGAGTTGCGCCTTCGCCTCCTCATACCGGCTGAATGGCGCAGCGATGTTCTGGTAATCGGGCAGCCGTTCCAGTCCGCCGTAATGCGCAGCGCTCAACGTGTACTCGAGTGTTTTCGGCCGCTCGTAGACCAGGAACTGATGATAGGCGCCGGAGGCGGAGTATCCCTTGAAGCTGACTTTGGTCGGACCGAAGAGATCGTAAAAGTCCGTGGCGTTGTATTTCAGCCGCAGACGCCAGGGCAAGTGGTCATAGCCGAGTTTGAAATGCAGCCGCTCATCGTTCTTTTTTGCGTTCGAGATCGCTCCGGTCACATCGACGGAGTTGAGGCCGAGCGGATCGGAAAAATTGAAGCGCACACCGGCGGCGACGGTGTCCTTGTATCCCTCGAGAACGGGATACATCGATCCGAATCGCGTTTGCGCGAACGGCCGATACGGTCCCGCGTACGTCGTGACCTTGTCGAGATCGACGCGCGCCGGGGAGCCGGCGTTCCACTCCTTCACGACCGGAAACTTCTCCACCACCTGTTGCCCGAGGTAGTTGATGGCGCTGATGTCTTCGCGCGGTTTGATGGAGATTTGCACCGGCGTGAAGCCCTTCGACGTGTACGTGTACGCGACCATCTCAGTGGGCGAGATCGCGATCGGCCGAAAGAGGCCCGTCTCAACATTCGTCAGCGCTTCCATCTTCTGCGCCTGCATGTCGTAGCGAAAGACATTCGATACGCCGCTGTAGTACGACGTGCCGAACAGATAGCGGCCATCCGGTGAGAACGAAAAATTCTCGGGTGAGTTGTTTTCGAACGTGTGCAGCACGTTGAACGTCGAATCGCCGGCGAGGAGTTTGTCGATGTCGAGCGACACGAGCTGCTGATCGCCCGACACTTCGATGAGCGACGCGCTGACCGTCTTGCCGTCGGGCGACACGTCGATGTCGAAGATGTCGCGGCCGTAATCGAGCGTCATCACGGTCTGCCACGTCGTGTACGGCTTCGGAAAACGGACGAGTGACGACAGGCCGTTGTGATGCTGGATCCCCCAGATCGACTGATCGGCGGCGTTGACGGCGAGATCGCCCGTGCGCACATTCTTGAGCAGCATGCGATGGCGGCCGTTGTTGAGATCGAGCTCGTTCAGATCGCGCCAGCCGTACGTGTTGTCCGTCGTGTAGAAAATCTTGCGATCCTTCGCGTCGTACGCGAGCGACGTGACGAAGTAAAGCGCGGGCGATCCGACTTCCGCGAGTGGCGTGATCGTCCCGCTCGCAAGATCGATCGAGACGATCTGCGCGACGTGCGCCGGCCGGTTGATCGCGGCGTACAGAAGATTGTGCTCGCGGTCGTAGAACGTGCGCGAGATCGACCCCAGCGTCTCCTTCGTCACCGCGCGCTCTTTCGTGACGTCGTACGTGCGGATGCGCTCGAGATTCTTCTGCTGCCAGTCGTGCTCCCACGCGATCCAGCGCTGCCACTCCTTGTCGAGCGATGTGTGGAACACGTGCTCGAACTGAGTCTTGAAGTAGCGCTTGCTGTCCGGCGTCCGATTGAACCACGCGATCACCTTCTCCGGCCCATGCTCCTCGGCTAGAAACGTGACGAAGCGCGTGCCGTACAGATACGAGTTCTGGCCGACCTGGAAGTCGATCGTCGTGCCCTCCGACTCCAGTCCGACGACGTCGTAGAAGTAGTCGTTCTCCAGCACCATCGTGCGAAACGCCATCTCGTCGTAGCCGCCGAGGACGCGGCCGACGCCGCCGGCCATCCACGTCTCGAGAAACACGGCGATGCCTTCGTGATACCAGCGCGGCGAGTACCAGCGCGGACTCGTCATCCAGCTGTAGACCATCGAGAGAGGGTTCGCGTTTGTCGGTGCGACTTTGCCGTGGAAGATTTTTCGGAAGCGGAGATCAGAGCCCGCCGCTTTGTCCGTCGCAACGACGTGCACGAGCTCGTGATGCATCAGCCAGTTCATGCGCTCGTTCGACGGCATCGTGTCGTAGACGTAGTCGAACGGTTCGATGCCGATCGAGATGTAGTTCCAGGGAACCGTCGATGTTCCGCCGTGGCCGTAGTCGCTGAAGTCCTGCATGAGGATGACGACCGGCTCGGACGGCGTGTAGTCGAACAGCTTGCGATGGAACGCGAGCGAGTTCTCGAACGATCGCGCCAGATGGTAGGTGAGGTACTCGTGCGCTTTGTCGTAGTAGACGAGGTTGAGGAACTTCGTCTGGCGCGTCATCAGCTCCTGCGCGCCGGCGGTTGTCACGGCCAGGAAAGCGACGGCCACAGCGAGAACGCCACGTCGCATCAATGAAGTGACGCTAACACACGAAGGGCCGGTTCGAGAGAACCGGCCCTCCGTTCGAACATTACTGATTGCGTGATTTCTGGCTGATCGACTGCAGCTGATCGGCCTGTTTGAGGTTCATCGACTGCAGTTGGTCGGCCTGTTTGTAAAGTGCCTTCGACTGCGCGACGAAGTCCTCACTTCCGAGAACCGACGCGTAGAGCTGGTCGCGGCTCTGAGCGGCGTGGCTCAGGACGCCGAGGTACGAGGCGAAGTCTGCGGCGCTCGCGGTGCGCGCATCGTATTTCGCCGCGCTGGCGAGATACGCGCTCATGCCGACGAGCTGGGTGTTCATGCCGTAATTGAAGCGCGATTGCGCTTCGCTGCTGCGCGCCTGGATCCGCTGCCCGAACGCGGCCACTTCATCGCGGAAACCGAGAGGCGCATCCGAGCGGCTCGCGGCGGCCTTGTTCATCGCGCTGGTTGCTCCCGCCATGTGCGAAAGCGATTCGGCTGTCTGCGACTGAGACGCGAAGTTCGAGCGCATGTTCACGAGTGCGCGCTGCGCGAGATCGTGTGCTGCGCTGCCGAGCTCGTTCTGCACGGCTGACGCGGTGCGCGAGCCGGCGCTCAGCGCCTGTTCGGCACTCTGCAGAGTCGCGGACTCTTTGGCCATCGCGCTCAGATACTGTTCGCGATCGCGAATCGCCGACGCGTTGTTGCGCGCATCGAGAGACGCAGAGGCCTGGGCCATCGTCGAACGGATGCCGTCGACGTTCTCACGAGCCTGAATCCTGGACGCAAGGCCGGCCACATCCGCTTCGGCGAGTTTGTTGTCACGTGCGCGAAGCGTCGAGTCCAGCGATGCAAACGCGGAGTCGAGACGAGCGTTCAGCGCGCTGACGTCGTCACGCGACTGAGCGCGACTGGCCGCCGCGGCGAGATCGGAGTCGAGCGATTCGAGCTTCTTCATGTCCAGCGAGTCTTTCGCGTAGTACGCCTTCATGCCCGCGACCTGGTCGCGTGCGGCATTGACGTAGCGGGCGCGAAGATCTTCGGAACGCGCTGCGAGCCGGCTCGCCGACTCAGTGCGCGATGCCGTCGACATATTCGCGTTGATGCTCTGCAGCGCCGCGGAGTCGGCGAGGAAATCGCTGTAGAGAACCTGCTGCTGCTTCTTCGTCTGTTCGTCGCCGAGGATGACGTCCTTCTGGGCGATCTGGGGGGCGCGGTGCTTCTGCACGGCACCGATCGCACCGATGGCGTCGTCACTCTTGAACGACGGCCGCACGAGTGCGATCACCACGACCAGCACCACCGCCAGGCCACCGAAAACCATGAGGATCTTTTTTCTTCTGTCAGCGCTCATAAGATCACCTCTTTCATTGAACAACTACAAAAACGCCCGGGGAAAGTTGGTTGTCAGTCGAGCGGCACGGCCGCCCGCAATATTTCCTGGTTATCCACGGAGACACGAATGTCCGCCGTCGTCGCCCGGCTCAATCGCCGGACGATGACCCCGGCCCGCTGCTGCGGGTTCCGGAGCGTGAAACTCACTTGGTCTTTCCGGAATGATGCGTCGAAACCGAGCGAAACGCCAGTCGGGGCCAGCGTTTTTTCGTCCCAGGCGATCGCAGCAGTGACAGGCCGGGCGCCGTTGATGACGGCCTCGAGCGCGTAGAACTCGCCCCGGCGCGTGACGACGAGCGTGGCCCGGTCGTTCGCGATCCGGTCAACGACCGGCCATCGCGGAGCCATCGTGCCGGCGACGTCTGCGGGTTCGTGGCGCGGATACGCGAGGAAGAAAACGAGAACGAGCACGGCTGCCGCAGCCCAGGTGGCCGTAAGCCAGTGTCGGGCTGCTGTGTGGGTGCGGGCTTTAGCCCGCACCCCGCGGGCTGAAGCCCGCACCCACACAGAGTCAACGGCGGCCATGATCCCTGACCTCAACTCTGCCGGCGGTTCCGCCACCGGCATCGCCTCCAGCCGCCGCGTCAGTTCATCGTCATCGAGCACGTCCATCCTCCAGGATCTCGCGCAACATCTGCCGCGCCGTGAAGAGGCGCGACTTCACCGTCTTCACGGGAACTGAGAGCACTTCGGCCGCCTCGTCGTACGACAGCTGAAGAAAATGGCGGACGATGATCGCCAGGCGGTATTTCACGTCCAGCGCGACGAGCGCCCGCTGCATCTCATGCTGCTGCTCCGCCTGCTCCATCGCTTCCTCGGGATTCGCGCTGGCGGTACGCATCGCGTCCGAGAGCGGCTCCCACGTCCGATGAGCCCTGATCGCGTTGATCGTCTCGTTGATCGCCACGCGATACAGCCAGCTGAAGAACTTGCGCGTCGGGTCGTAGCTGTCGAGATGCTGAAACGCCTTGACGAAAACCTGCTGGCAGAGGTCGCGCGCTTCTTCGGTATCGGCGCCCATGCGCACGATCGCGTTGTAGACCGGGCGCTCGTAGCGGTCGAGGATTCCCTCAAACGCATTCGTCTCGCCGGCCAGGCAGCGTTCAACGCACATTCGATCCAGTTCGTCCTCATTCATCAACTACAGACCTCGAGGCGAAAAGTTGGTTGTCATGTCATTCCGACCCTGAGCGAAGCGAACGGGGAGGAATCTGGGCGGGGGAGCCTTTCCAGCCCCCAGATTCCTCGCGCTCTGCGGCGCTCGGAATGACGTGGTCAGGTAATCTCGAAAATCTGGTCGAAACCAGAGAAGTGCAGAACGTCCCGGATATGGCCGCTGACGTTGATCAGCCGCAGACCCTTACCGCGATCGGAGAGATTCTTCTGCGCCGCGAGCAACACGCCCAGGCCGGCGCTGGAGATGTAGTCGAGCCGGGCGAAGTCGACGACGGTGTTTTCGGTGAGTCCGAGGAACACTTTGCGCGCTTTTTCGGCTTCGGCAGCGTCGAAGCGGCCCGCGAGAACGACGGCTTGATCCTCGACTCTGATCTCGAGCATGTCAGTTGAGCCGCTTGCGCAGCGTAATCGTCCCGGTGCGGTTCTGGTGACTGTACTCGATGCGGTCCATCATCTGCTTGACGAGGTGGATCCCCAGCCCGCCCTCCCGCCGCTCCCCGAGCGGCCGGTTCACATCCACCGCCGGCGCCTCGGACACGGGATCGAAGCGCGGCGTATCGAAGTCGGTGATGGTGACGACGACGTCCTGATCGCGGATGGCCAGGTCGACGCGGATGTCGCCCTTCCCGGTGGCGTTGTACTTCACCATGTTCGTGAAGATTTCCTCGAGCGCCAGCTCGACCGCGTAGCGGGTCTTCTGCCCGCCAGTGGCAAAGAATTCGTCGACGAGTTTCATGATGTCCGGTAAAGCATCGATCCGCCTTGGGAAGACACCTGCGCTCCGCGCTCCGCCCTCCGCGATCTGATAACGGATGCACATCATCGTGATGTCGTCGGCCTGCGGCGCGTTCTTCACGAACTGATCGACGGCGCGCGTCACCGCGTCGACGACGTTCGATGCATCTTCGCGCGCGCACTGTCGCAAGACATCGCGTACGCGCTCGACGGAAAACAATTCTTCCGCTGCATTCGTCGCTTCGGTCACGCCATCGGTGTAGAGGAACAGCGCGTCGCCGCGAGCGAGAGTCATCTGCTGCAGCGGGTACTTGAACTTCGGCAGGACGCCGAGGGCGAGACCGGGCTTGGATTCGAGAAGGTCGACGGTGCCGTCGGCGTGAAGGATGAACGGACGGTCGTGACCGGCGTTGCAGAATCGCAGCGTCCCGTCGTCGAGATCGAGGAATCCGCAGAACGCGGTCACGAACATCGTCGGACCGGTCTCCTCGCACAGTCGCAGATTCACGGCCTCCGTCAGCCGCGCCGCGTCTTCGTAGTACGGGACGTTTGCGCGGAACAGCGTCTTCGTGAGCGCCATGATGAGCGCCGACCCGATGCCTTTGCCGGAGACGTCGCCGATGCAGAAGTAGAGACGGTTTTTGGCGAGCTCGAAGTCGTAGAGATCGCCGCCGACCATTTTTGCGGGCCGGATCGACGCATAGAGATCGAACGGCTCGTCGTCGTGCGCGATCGTCGCGCCGGGCAGCATGCGCATCTGGATGTCGCTGGCGAGCTTCAGCGCTTCCGACAGCCGCTCACTCTCGAGATGCGAGACCGTCAACCGCGCGCGCTCCATGGCCGTGGCGATGTGCGATGCGATCGCGACGATCAGCGCCTCGTCGGCGAGGTCAAACGCCGGCGCGGTGGTTTTGTTGAGACTCTGCACGACGCCGAGGAGCTGGCCGGTGGAGCTCGTGATCGGTGCGGCCAGGATCGAGCGAGTCTTGTATCCCGTCCGGCGATCGAATTGCGGATCGAAACGCGGATCGTCGTATGCATCCGGCACGTTGGCGATCCGCATCGTGCGCGCGACGTCGCCGGCCACGCCGCTGCCGAGGGCCAGTTCGATCTCGGTCGGCGCGATTCCCGGCGCGTGACTCGTGCGGAGAAAGCCGCGCACGGCGTCGAACACGTAGATGCTCGTCCGCTCCGCTTCGACGACCGCCGACGCCTTCTCGACGGTCACGTTGAGCAGCGCGTCGAGGTCGATCTGCGAGCTGAGTGCTTTCGACAGGTCGAGCAGCGCGAAAAGCGCGCGGGACGTACGGTCGTTTGCCGTGGTCGTCGTTGTGGCCATCGATTGTTCCGAGGCCGCGATTATATCGGTGCGGTCCGCAATCGTTGGGAGCTATTCGAGTGCGAGGACGACGTCGCTGATGTCGACGTTGCGCGCGAGGTATTCCCACACGGCGAGCACATCTTCGCGATTCGCGCGGCCACTTCCGGCGATCCGCAAATGATCCTCGGTCGCCGTGACGCGCGCGCGGTTGTACCACTTGATCGCGTCCTCGGGGAACATGAGCATCCATTCGCGCGCTTCGCGGATCCGGTGGACTTGCGCAAGCGAGGGACCGGCATAGCTGGGAGCGACGCCGTTCAAGGCCGCCCGCCGATTCTCGCGCTCGGCGCGGGCCTGTTCACGGCGCCGCATCGTGTCCTCACCTTTGCGGACGACACCGCGGGCGAGCAACTCGCGGATCGCGGCCGCGACGATGTCGAGTCGCTCCTCGATGCGCAAGCCCGAACGATAGCGTCCCGGTTCGGTCAGCCGCGTCCACATGACGGTCGCGTTCGCCGTCATATCGCCGAGCGCGAGCCGGCCCAGCATCGCTGGCCGCACCGGCTGCGTATGTTCAATCTGGGCGCCGGTCACGCTGACGTCGCGCACCCCGACAACGATCGTCGCTGTTCCAGTGAAGAACGTCGCGGGAACGGGATCGCGCGAGACAAATCGTGCCGTACTTCTCGCCTGGTCGAGACCGGACATTCGTAGCGAAAAGACAAGCGGCGGCGCGCGGACATTCCTGGTGGGGTGGTAACGTTCGCCCATGATCAGGAAGATCGTCGGATGCGCGCTTCTTGTAGTCTCGTGCCGGACGATGCCGCCGCAGGAGACTGGCTTCCTCATCCGTACCGTGACCGTTCACGGGAACGCATATCCATATTCTGTGTACGTTCCTCGCAACTTCGATCGTTCCCACAAATGGCCGGTAATCCTGTTCCTGCACGGGTCGGGGGAGCGGGGGAGCGACGGGCTCCGTTCGACGCAGATCGGCGCGGCGGCTGCGATCCGCCACGACCCCGATCGCGTGCCGGCGATCGTCGTCTTTCCGCAGGCCCCTCTCGACACGCGATGGATCGGCGAGCCGGCCGACGCGGCGATGGCCGCGCTGGAGCGATCGATCGTCGAGTTCGACGGCGACCGGTCGCACACGTATCTGACGGGCTTATCGATGGGCGGGTACGGCACGATCCATCTCGCGCTCGCGAATCCGAAACGGTTCGCAGCGCTCGTGGTCGTGTGCGGCGGGCTCTTTCCGCATCCGACGACGACTGCCGTGCAACGCTCACCACTCATTCCGGCCGATGCCGATCCCTACGCGTTTGTCGCGCAGTCGCTTCGCAACGTCCCGATCTGGCTGTTTCACGGAACCGATGACACCGTGATCCCTGTCGACGAGTCGCGACATCTGTACGACGCTCTGAAGCAGGCCGGCGCGACCGACATCCATTACACCGAGTACCCGGGCGTCGGTCACAACGCGTGGGAGAAGGCATACGCGGACGGCGAGATGTGGAAGTGGATGTTGAGCCACTAGTGAGCCTCAGTGTGGCCGCGGGCTTCAGCCCGCGGTGTGCGGGCTGAAGCCCGCACCCACACAGAAGCTCCATATAATCCGCCGGCCATGAAGTACCTCCTCATCGCGCTGCTCTCTGCCACTTCGGTTTTCGCTCAGGATGAAAAGCCGGAGAAGAAACCGGAAACGCCGAAGGACAACATCTCGACCACGCAGCACACGATGCGCGTCGGCGGAGAAACCGTTGCGTACACCGCGAAAGCGGGCACGATCATCGTGAAGGACGAAGAAGGCGTCGCGCGCGCGAGCATGTTCTTCGTCTCGTACACGAAAGACGGCGCCGATCCCGCCACCCGTCCGATCACATACACGTTCAACGGCGGACCGGGATCTGCGTCGATCTGGCTGCACATGGGCGCATTCGGACCGAAGCGCGTGAACTATCGCGACGATGAAGGGCATGCCGCCGCGCCGCCGTACCGCCTCGTCGACAACGAATATTCGCTGCTCGACGTCACCGACCTCGTGTTCATCGACCCGGTCACGACCGGCTTCTCGCGCGCGATCCCGTTCAAGGACGCTGGCAAGTTCCACGGCGTCGATGCCGACATTCAATCGGTCGGCGACTTCATCCGCCTGTGGACGACGCGCAACAGCCGATGGAGCTCGCCGAAGTTCATCGCCGGCGAAAGCTACGGCACGACGCGC
>DASVHS010000719.1:0-2571 GCA_036382495.1 Thermoanaerobaculia bacterium
ACGTTGAGCGGACAGATCGCGTGAGCGACGGGAGCGAAAAGGACTGCGAGCGCGATGAGGACGGCAACGGGCCGGGACATAGTCAGATGATAGGACTTCAGACGACGAGCCGCAGCGGCTGCTCGATGTACTGGCGCAACGTTTTCAGGTAGTCCGCGCCGATCGCGCCGTCGACGACGCGATGGTCGCACGACATCGTGATCTTCATCCGATCGCGAATCACGACCTGCCGATCGATGACCACCGGCCGCGCCTCGGCCGCTCCGACCGCGAGGATCGCGGAATTCGGCGGGTTGATGATCGCCGTGAATTCCTCGATTCCCCATGCGCCGAGGCTCGAGATCGTGAACGTGCTGCCCTGGTATTCGGCCGGGAGCAGCTTGCGATTCTTCGCTTTTTCGGCGAGCGCGCGGACTTCCTGCGCGATGTCGGGCACCGACTTCTGATCCGCGTCACGAATCACCGGCGTGATCAATCCCTCGGGCGTCGCAACGGCGACTCCGATGTGCACGGCGCCGTGCTGCGTGATCGCGTCATCGCCCCAGCTCGCGTTCACGTTCGGGTGATGCCGCAACGCGAGCGCTGCAGCGCGGATAATGAAGTCGTTCACGCTGATCTTCGCGCCGGCAATGTCGTTGAGCTGCAAGCGCATGCCGAGGAGGTTCGTGACGTCGTAGTCGGCGGTGAGGTAGAAGTGCGGGATCGGACCGGTCGACTCGGCGAGGCGTTTCGCGATCGTGCGCCGCATCGCCGAGAGCGGAATTTTTTTATCTTGTAGGACAGGCACTCCTGCCTGTCCCTCCGGCTGTTTTTGACGGACAGGCAGGATTGCCTGTCCTCCACCACTCTTTGCGTTCTTGATGTCGGCCGCGATGATGCGTCCCTGCGGACCGCTCCCCTGCACCGCTTCGAGACTGACGCCGAGCTCGCGCGCCATCTTGCGCGCCAGCGGCGACGATCGTCGTCGTCCGCCTTCCGAGACCTGCGGCATCTGCACGACGTTCTGCGTCCGATCCGTGCGCGGCGCCTTCATCTCCATCGTCTCGCCATATTCGCCGGTCGAGTGCTTGAAGGAGTCTTTCTTGTCTGTCGCGCGTCGTTGGACCTCTTGTGGAGCGGCAGCCGCCGCGGCCGCCGGTTTTTCTCCCGCGCCCATGATCCGCGCGAGCACGCCGCCCACGGGCGCCATCTGGCCTTCCTGCACCTCGAGATTGCCGAGCGTGCCGTCGGCCTCGGCTTCGAGGTCGAGGTTCACTTTGTCGGTCTCGATCTCGAGGAGAGGCTCGCCTTTCTTCACCGGCTCGCCCGCCTTCTTGTACCACTTGACGACCTTCCCCTCGGTCATCGCGTCGCCCATCTTGGGCATGATGATCTCGACGGCCATCAGCGGTACATCGCCTGTCTGACAGCGCGGATGATGTCTTCTTCGTGCGGCGTGGCGAGCAGTTCGAGATTGCGCGCGTACGGCATCGGGACGTCTTCGCCGGTCACGCGTACGACCGGCGCGTCGAGCTCGTCGAACATCTGCTCGGTGATGCTGGCCGCGATCTCCGCGCCCGCGCCGAACGGTTTCCACTGCTCCTGTACGACGACCGCGCGATGTGTTTTCGCAACGGAGGCGTATGCCGGGACAAGGTCGAGCGGCCGCAGTGTCCGCAGATCGATCACTTCGCATTCGATGCCTTCGGCGGCGAGTTTGTCGGCGACGATCAGCGAGAGTTGCAGCATGCGGCTGTACGAGACGATCGTGACGTCCTTGCCGTCGCGCGCGACGCGTGACTCGCCGAACGGCACGGTGAAGTCGACGTCGTCGGGGACCTCGCCTTTCATGCCGTACAGCGCCGCGCTCTCGAGGAACATGACCGGATCTTTTCCGCGGATCGCGGTCTTCAGCAATCCCTTCGCGTCCGCCGGAGTCGCCGGCGCGACGACGTGGATGCCGGGAAAATGCGCGTAGAACGATTCGAACGTCTGGGAATGTTGCGCGGACAGCTGGACGCCCGCTCCCTGCGGCCCACGAATGACGACGGGAACGTCGACCTGACCGCCGGAGAAGTAGCGCACCTTGGCGGCGTGGTTGAGGATCTGGTCCGCCGCGACGATCGAGAAGTTGATGGTCATCATCTCGACGATCGGCCGCAAACCGACCATGGCCATCCCGACCGCGGTTCCGACCATGCCCGCTTCGGCGATGGGAGTGTCGATGACGCGCCCGCCGCCGTACTTTTTCAGCATGCCCGCGGTGATGCGGAACGTGCCTTCGTAGACCCCGATGTCCTCACCCATGATGAGAACGTTCGGGTCGCGGTCCATCTCCTCCATCATCGCGTCGCGGATCGCGTCGCGGTAACTCTTCTCAGTCATGCCAGTACACTTTCGTCATCCTGAGCCGCGAAGACGGCGAGGGATCTGGGCGGAGAAAAACGCTCCCACCACCCAGATTCCTCGCGCTCTACGGCGCTCAGAATGACACGAGGCGTCATTCGGTCTCCCTCACCGATCGCGGCCCGTGCTCGGCCACGACGTCAGTGAACAGCTCACGCGGTTCGGGCTGCGGGCTCTCTTCCGCGA
>DASVHS010000720.1:0-3546 GCA_036382495.1 Thermoanaerobaculia bacterium
CACTCTCGGCCGGCAACATCGCGCTGGTCCGCGACGGCGAGCCCGCTGTCTATCGCGAGAAGGACGCCGCTCGCATCTTCTCGCGCGAACGCGTCCCTCTTCACATCGACCTCGGCGGCGGGACCGGGCGGGCGGTGGTGCTGTCCAGCGATCTCGGGCATGACTACGTGAGTCTGAACGCGGACTACCGCAGCTAGTTGTCATGGTTGACGTAAACTTCCCCGCGCATGAAAAAGCTGCTGGCGCTCCTCCTTCTTTTCTCCACCTCTTCCCTCTTCGCCGCTGCGCCCGAACCGGTTCACGCCCGGCACGGCATCGTGACGTCGACGAGTCCGATCGCTTCGCGCATCGGCGTCGACATCCTGAAACGGGGCGGAAATGCGGTCGACGCGGCGGTTGCGGTTGCCCTCGCGCTCGCGGTGACCTGGCCGTCGGCGGGAAACATTGGCGGCGGCGGCTTCATGCTCGTTCGCAAAGCCGACGGAACGGCCGAAGCGATCGATTATCGAGAGAGGGCACCGCTGGCGTCGACGCGGGAGATGTACCTGGACGCCAGTGGCAACGTGATCAAAGGCGCGTCGACGCAAGGCTACAAAGCCGTCGGCGTCCCGGGAACGATCGCCGGACTCGTGCTCGCGCACAAACGACACGGCTCGCTGAAATGGGCCGAGCTCGTCGAGCCCGCGCGCAAGCTGGCGGCCGAGGGCTTCCGCGTGTCGTATCCCCTCGCGCGAAGCATGAGCAGCAAGACGACGACCGAACGGTTGCAGCCATTCGCCGAGAGCCGCCGCATCTTCCAGCGCGACGGCAAGTTCTACGAGATGGATGACCTGTTCGTTCAGCCCGATCTCGCCGCGACGCTCCTGCGCATCAAGACCGATCCCGGCGACTTTTACACCGGCGAGACCGCGAAGCGCATCGTCGCCGAGATGCGATCGCACGGCGGCCTCGTCACGATGAACGACCTCAAAACGTACACCCCGACGATCCGCCAGCCGCTGCGCACGATGTATCGCGGCAACGAGATCATCACGATGCCTCCGCCGTCATCCGGCGGAGTCGCGCTCATCGAGATGCTGAACATGCTCGAGCCGATGGACCTGAAGGGCATGGGCTGGCATTCGTCGAAGTACACGCACAACGTCCTCGAAGTCATGCGCCGCGCCTTCGCCGACCGCGCCCAGTTCCTCGGCGACACCGACTTCGTGAAGGTACCGGTGAACGGCCTGATCTCGCGTCAGTACGCGGAACTGCGTGCGAAGACGATCGATCCTGACCACGCCACGAACAGCAAAGATCTCGCGAATGGCGATCCGGCACCGTACGAGTCGTTCGAGACGACGCATTTCACGATCGTCGACGATCTCGGCAACGTCGTCACCAACACGTACACGCTCAATGACAGCTTCGGATCGGGCGTCACCGCGAAGGGAACCGGCGTACTGCTCAACGACGAGATGGACGACTTCACGTCGAAGCCGGGCGTGCCGAACGACTACCAGTTGATTCAGGGCGAGGCGAACGCGATTCAATCGCGCAAACGGCCGTTGTCGTCGATGACCCCGACCATCGTCACGCGCGACAAGAAGGTCGTTCTCGCGATCGGGAGTCCGGGCGGCCCGACGATCATCAACACCGTGCTGCAGGTTCTTCTCAACGTGCTCGACTTCGACATGAACGTGCAGCAGGCCATTTCCGCGCCGCGCTTTCATCAACAGTGGCTGCCCGATGAGGTTTTCTGGGAGCCATACGAGTTCAACCAGGACACGCGCGACGCGCTTGAAAAGATGGGATACAAGTTCCGCGAGAAACCGACAGAGCTCGGCGACGCGCAAGGCGTTCAGATCGATTCAGCGGGCATACGCCTGGGCGCGTCGGATCCGCGCGGCGGTGGCGCGCCGGCAGGCTACTGAAACCATGCTCGACAAGAAGTCACTGACCGACTACGCGAAGCGCGAGCGCACGTCCTTCGAATCGGCGCTCCAGAAGTTCGTCGAGATTCCCAGCGTCTCCGCCGATCCGGCACGAGCGGGCGATGTGCGCAAGTGTGCGGTGCTGGCGTGCGACACGATCCGCAAGTTCGGCGGCGAAGCGGAAATGTTCGAGACGGCCGGCAACCCGATCGTGCACGGACGATTCAAGAGCGGCAACGGCGGACCGACGGTCACGATCTACAACCATCTCGACGTTCAACCCGCTTCGCGCGAGACCGAGCCGTGGAAGACCGATCCATTTCGGTTCACGAAGGACGGCGACCGCTACTTCGGCCGCGGCACGACCGACGACAAAGGACCGGCCCTGTCGGCGTTGTGGGGCCTGCGCGCCGCGCGGGAAGCCGGCGTGCCGGTGAATGTGAACGTCCTGTGGGAGCTCGAGGAAGAGATCGGATCGCCGAGTTTCGAGGCGACGATCACGAAGAACGCGAAGAAACTGAAGACCGATCACGTGATCGTGTCCGACACGATCTGGGTGTCGCGAACGCGTCCGGCATGTCCCGCCGGGCTGCGAGGTCTGCAGGGATTCTCGTTGTCGCTGGAAGTCGGCGAGACCGATCAGCACTCCGGTGTCACCGGCGGTGCGGCCCGCAATCCGATCGGCGAGCTGATGAAGCTCGTCTCGCAGATGTACGACGGGCAGACGGGCCAGGTGAAAATCAAAGGCTTCTATGACGACGTCGTGAAGCCGTCGCGCAAAGAGCTCGCCGACTTCAGGAAGTCAGGCTTCTCGGTCGCTCAGTTCAAAAAAGATCATCTGTTCAAGTCGATCCGCACGAACAACGCACTCGAGGTCATGAAGCGAATCTGGGCGATGCCGACGTTCGAAGTGCACGGTCTCGTCGGCGGCTACACCGGGCCCGGCATCAAGACGATCATCCCGCCGCGCGCCGAGGTGAAGATTTCGTGCAGGCTGGTGCCGGACCAGGATCCGAAGAAGATCGTCGATCTCGTGCGCAAGTTCGTTGGTAAGAACAACCCCGACGTCAAGATCGAGACCGAGAACTCGATGTATCCGTATCAGGCACCGACGACCGGCCCGCTGGCCGACGCCGTGAAGAGCGCGATGAAGTTCGCGTTCGGCCGCGAGCCGGTTTTCGTGCGCGAGGGTGGATCGATCGGCGCCGTCAACTCCATGGAAAAGGTCCTGAAGTGCCCGGTCATGTTTCTCGGACTCTCGCTGCCCGAGCACGGTTACCACGCCCCGAACGAGAATTACGACTGGCAGCAGGCGTCGGGAGGCATGGTCGCGTTCGCGAAGTTCTTGGAAAACGTGAGCACGCTCTAATCCGGAGTGCGGCGGTCATGCCCGAGTGTGGGACAGGCACTCCTGCCTGTCCGGACAGGCAAGAGTGCCTGTCCCACATCCAGAAAACCCGCGCCTCCTCTTCACGTATCTCAGAGCGGAGGGAGTCCATGTCACTTCATGTGATTTTCTGGCCGCTCAAACTGCTCCTGCTGCCGATCCTGCTCGCATTCTTCATCGTCAAAGTGGCGCTGATCGTCACGGCGTTGGTAGTCGTCTTTGCCCTGCTGATCCCCGTTCTCGTCG
>DASVHS010000721.1:0-2299 GCA_036382495.1 Thermoanaerobaculia bacterium
GATTTTCGCGTTGGAGTCGACCTGCAGACGCTGGAGCGTGTCTTTGATCTGCCGGTACTCCTCCTCGTACATTACGAGATCAGGAGATGCCATTACTTTTTCACCAGTGTTTCTACCCGGGGCCGGGGACGGAAGAATTTATCACATCCATGTCATTCCGAGCCGCGTAGACGGCGAGGAATCTGGGCGGTGGATCGTTCCGCCACCCAGATTCCTCGCGCTCTGCGGCGCTCGGAATGACATTCAAATCTCTCTCCGTCCCTCCAAAGCCTTGGCCATCGTAACCTGATCCGCATACTCGAGATCGCCTCCGACCGGCAGCCCGAACGCCAGTCGCGTCGTCTTCACATTCAGCGCCCGGAGCTGTTGGGCGAGGTAGGAGGCCGTGGCCTCGCCCTCGACGTTGGGGTTCGTCGCCACGATCACCTCACGGATCGTGTCCCCTCGCACACGTTTCAGGAGGCCGGCGACGTCGATGTCCTGCGGCCCTACGCCTTTGAGCGGTGACAGGGCTCCCAGAAGGACGTGGTAGACCCCTTTGAAATCGCGGGTCTGCTCGATCGTCGGGATATTGAACGCTTCCTCGACGACGCAGATGACCGTCGGATCCCGCCGCGGGTCCGAACAGATCGCGCACGGCTCGACGTCCGTCATGTTGTTGCAGATCGAGCAGCGGAAGATCTTCGTCTTGACGTCGATGATCGCCGTCGCCAGCGCCTCCGCTTCGCCGGCCGGCCGCTTGAGGATGTAGTACGCCAGACGTGACGCCGACTTGCCGCCGATGCCGGGGAGCTTCGTCAGTTCATTGATGAGGTTTGCGAGCGGGGGAGCGGTCATAGGGTGCCGCGGCTGACTCTATCGTAATCGTGCTCATCAGGGCGCATTGCTTCGCCGCTGCAACTCCGCGGCGACATCGGACCAGTCGATCGACCGATCCACCATCAACACCCCCACGTGATAAACGAGATCCGCCACCTCGGACACCACGCGTTGGCGATCGGTTCCCTTCGCGGCGATGATGACTTCCGACGCTTCTTCGCCGATCTTCTTCAGGATTTTGTCGGTGCCGCTGTTGAACAGGTACGTCGAATACGAGTTCTCGGGACGATCGGCGTGTCGGTGACGCAGCACGTCCATCAGACGGCGAAGGTCGAGCCGGTCGTTGGACTCATCGCCGAAACACGAGTATTCGCCTGTGTGGCACGCCGGACCCTGCGGCTCGACATCGATGAGAAGAGCGTCACGGTCGCAATCGACTTTGATGCTGACGACGCGCTGCGTGTTCCCGGAAGTCGCGCCTTTGTGCCACAACTCGGAGCGGCTGCGGCTCCAGAACCAGGTTTCTCCGCTCTCCTCCGTTTTGCGCAACGCCTCTTCATTCATCCATGCCAACGTGAGCGTTGCGCCTGTCGCGTAATCGCGCACGATCGCCGCGATAAGGCCGTCTTTGAACTGCAGATCTTTGATCATTGCATCCTCATCCGCGTCGGGATATTCGCGGCCGAAAGTGAGTCCTTGACCTGTCCGATCGTCAACTTGCGATCGTGAAACAGCGATGCGGCGAGCACGGCTCGCGCTCCGCCGATCTCGATCGCATCGCGGAAGTCGGCGAGCGACCCCGCTCCGCCCGAAGCGATGACTCCGATCGATATCGCCGCACTGACCTGGCGAAGCAGTGCGAGATCGAATCCGGAGGCGGTCCCGTCGCGGTCGACCGAGGTGAGGAGGATTTCGCCGGCGCCAAGCTGTTCGGCCTGGCGGCACCATGACACGGCTTCCAGTCCGCTCGATTCTTGACCGGCACGGACGATCACTTCGTATCGAGAATCCGTTCCACGCCTGGCGTCGCACGACAGGACGACAGCCTGCGCACCGAACTCCCGCGCGCAGTCTGCGATGAGCTGCGGATCGTGAACGGCAGCGGTGTTGATCGCGACGCGGTCGGCGCCGGCGCGGAGGAGTGCGCGGAAATCGTCGATCGATCGCACGCCGCCGCCGACCGTCAGCGGGATGAAGATCGAAGAGGCGACGCGGCGGACCGTGTCGAGAGCAGTTCCGCGATCGCGATCCGTGGCCGAGACGTCGAGGATCACGAGCTCGTCGGCACCTTCCTCTTCATAGCGGCGCGCGCATTCGACAGGATCTCCGGCGTCGCGAAGATCCTGAAACTGCACGCCCTTGACGACACGGCCGTCGCGGACGTCGAGGCAGGCGATCACGCGCTCCGGCAAAGTGTCCGCGAGCGCGACACGCGCAGTTGCCTGCGCGAACGTCAGCCGGCCGTCGAGCATCGCGCGTC
>DASVHS010000722.1:0-4442 GCA_036382495.1 Thermoanaerobaculia bacterium
GATCGCTACTCCGAAGTTCGATCGGAAGCGACGGCCGGGCTGAAGAGAGTCGAGATGTCGCACATCGGCGGCTAGGGAACCTCTGCACAAGTCCGGCGCGCGGCGCTGACTGCGATTGCGTGTCGAGACCGCCGGCGCGAGGAGGAGGCGATGCGGTGGCATCATTGACGACGAGCGCCGTCGGTATCGACCCGCAACCGCCGTCAGCACTCCGGGTTGCGGGCGGCGCCGGGCCGTCTGCGATGCCGACGCTCCTCAGCGATGTCCCGCATCGCCTGCGTCGCAGCGGCGTCGCATACGGCACGGCGGCGCACGCAACGCCGCGCGCCGGACTTGTGCAGAGGTTCCCTAGACCCCGACGCGTTCCCCGGCGATCACGCGCTCATACGCCTCGCGATACTGCGGGACCACTTTCGCCTCCGCGAACTTTGCGATAGCGATCTCCCGGCCCGCCCGGCCAAGGCGAAGGGCGAGCTCGTCGTTGGAAAGGATCTCGATCGCGCGCGCGGCCATCCCGTCGACGTCGCCGACCGGCAGGAGATAACCGCTCACTCCGTCGGCGACGACTTCCGGCAGTCCGCCGGCCTGCGTGGCGATGACGGGGACTTCCGACGCCATCGCTTCCAGCGCCGCCATCCCGAACGACTCGGACTCCGACGGGAGGAGAAACACATCGCTTCCACCGACGACTTCCTCGAGGTTCGGCACGTTGCCGAGGAAGAAGACGCGCTGACGCAGACCGTGCTCGCGACAGTAAGCCTCTGCCTTCGAGCGCTCCGGGCCATCGCCGATCATCATCAGCTTCGTCGGGACGACGCGCGACACTTTCTCGAACACCTGAATGACGTCCATGATCCGTTTCACGGGCCGGAAGTTCGACACGTGGCACATCAGTTTGTCGGTCGTCTCGCCGAACATGTTGCAGAACGAGCTGCGCTGCTTCTGAAAACGATCGGGATCGACGAAGTTCGGGATCACTTCGATCGCCTTTTTCGTCGAGAAGTTTGTCGCGGTCTCTTTCTTCAGCCACTCCGAGACCGCGGTGACACCGTCCGAGACTTCGATCCCGAATTTCGTGATGGGGAGATAGCTCTCGTCGCGGCCGACAAGCGTGATGTCGGTTCCATGCAGCGTCGTGATCACCTTCAAACCCGCGGAGGCGAGGATCTGCTTGGCGAGATACGCACTGATCGCGTGGGGAATCGCGTAGTGCACGTGCAGGACGTCCAGCTTCTCGTACGCGGCGACCTCCGCCATCTTCGTCGCCAGTGCCAGCGTGTACGGCGGGTAGGGATCGAACAGCGGATACGAAGTGACCGTGACCTCGTGAAAGCGGATGCGCTCGTGAAGATAGATGTTCAGCCTCGACGGCAGCGCGTAGCTGATGAAGTGGATGTCATCGCCGCCACGAGCCAGCGCAATGCCGAGCTCCGTGGCGACCACTCCGGAACCACCGAACGTTGGATAGCACGTGATGCCGATTCGCATAGGCCTTAGGCCCTGGGCCCTGGGCCTCAGGAGCTGATGTCTCCCAGAGCCCAGGGCCTAGCGCCTAGGGCCTACGTCTCCCGTCCCGCGTAAGCCGCGATCACATCGTCCACGCGCGGCGGCTGTTTCGTCACGAACGCTTCACCGTAAGAAACTCCGATCATCGCTCCGAAATGTTTGCCGCGCGCCTCGATCATCTCCAGGAACTTCTTGTCGGCCAGGTTCGTCTTCGGCTCCTTCGACTTCGCGTCGAAGAACTGGGACTTGAACGCGCCGATCGCCTTCATCTTCGTCTTCCAGTGCTCGCTCACGTCGACGACAAACGACGGAGGCAACACGTAATTCTGAAGGTAATAGATCACTGCCTGCGGCCGATGTGCCGGAAACTTCGTGTGAATCTGGCGCAGTCCCGCGTAAAACGATGCATCGGTTGCGATCTGGCCGGCGCGGACGTGATCGGGATGACGTTCATCCGGCCACGGCGCGAAGACGAGCTTCGGCCGGACGCGCCGGATGAAGTCGATGAGTTGCAGCTCTTCTTCGCGGCCGGTGCGCAAGCCCCCGTCTCCGAAGTCGAGTTGCTCCCGGAATTTGACGCCGAGGATGCGGGCGCCGGCGCGCGCTTCGCGGTTGCGGATCTGGGGTGTTCCCCTCGTTCCCATTTCGCCTTGTGTCAGCTCGACCATGCCGGTCGAGACTCCGTCAGCGACGGCTTTCGCGATGGTCCCGCCGGCAGCGAGCTCGAGATCGTCCGCATGGGCCGCGATGAAGAGAAGGTCAGCGTTGTCCGTCATAGACCGATGATTCCGAATGAGTCTGAGTCAGGCGTGATCTCGTCGATCATCGTATCCACGAGAGCCTGCCCATATTGCAGCCAGTACGGGAACCAGCCGACGATCCGGTCCTGCACGTGGCGATCCGGAAAGAGTGTGGCCACCAGCTCCCGCGCCGCAGCGTAGCGTTCTTTGTCCTTGCGCACCAGTCCGCGGATGCTGCGCTCGGTCAGCTTGTTGAAGTGATACTCGATGTGCCCGATGGAGCGATTGATCGCGCGCGCGAGGGCGTGGTCGGCGGGCAGTGCCAGCTCCCCGATGTGCTCGATGTGCTTCATCAACTGTTTGCGCGCCTGGTCGGCCTCTTTCCGAATGTCTGCCACGCCCTTCGGCTCGCGCTCAGCCAGCAGGTCATCGGGCGAGGAGAAGATCTCGTCAGTGCTGATCGAGTAACGCTCGATGAAACGCAGCACGCGTCTCGGTGCGACGAGCGCGTGACCGCGCAGCGCGACACGCGGCAACGGCACATCGAGAAGATCGTGCAGCGGCGTAATCTGCGCGTAGTAAGACACTTCCGCAGGTCCGCCGACAAAGATGTCAGGCCGCAGCACGAAGTCCTGAAGCAGCGGACGCGTCAGCGCTGACGTCGAGATTCGTTCGGCATCGAACGATTGCTTCGGCTTGTCGATGAGATGCCGCTCGTCGTGAGCATCGAGCTCGAACAGCAGCGAATACGACTCGCCCTCGCGCGGCACGACCTGCGGCGTGTATCCGGCGGCCGCCATTTCACTGGAGCGATCGCGGATCGCCCGATCGATATCGTTCCACTTCGCGAAGATCTCCTTGAAGAGTGGCGCGCCGGCGCGCCGCAGTTCAGGCAGCAGCGCATCGACGAGGATGACATCGCTGCCGAAGATGCCTGCAACGAGCTCCGCGAATGAGTCGCCGAACGTGATCCCTTCGCGCAGCCACGCCGGACGCTCGAGCCCGTAGAGCGCGAGCAACTCGACGATGAGCGGCGCTGGCACGGGCAATCGTCCGACAGCGAACTTCGATTCGACGGCGCGCGACGCCCGCAGCGAAAAGAGATCGAGCTGGCGGTTGACGTCGCGCGAGATCGTCCGCACCGGCACCGACAGCCGCGCCACCTCATCGAAATCATGATCCTCGGTCGCCAGCCAGAACAAGACCGTCGCCGGTTTGCCGGCCGCTTCGAGATCGCGCTTCATTTTCAACATCGTGGCGATCTTGGCGAGCGTGTACAGCGGTCCGCCCGCAAAGCCGACCTGCTGTCCGCCGACAATCGTCACGGTCTCGCCGGCCGCCCAGCGCTGAAGCTGGGGCTTGACGAAGAGTCCCCATCGCTGGTTGGAAGCAGCAAGTGCGTCGACGAGATCTTCAGTGTGGAGGCGGGCTTCAGCCCGCCGTGTCGAGCCAGTACGCGGCAAAAACCTCGTCGCCGACTTCTCGCCAGCGAGCCAGTCCAGGACGAACTTGTTGAAGCCGGGGTACCGGCTGAGCGGCACGCGCAGCGTCATCGGCTACAGCCGCGAAAGCCTCTCCGCTAGAGAACGCTCGTTCTGCCGCGCTTTTTCGAGCGCAGTTTCGAGTGCCCGAACCACTTCGCGCGCGCCCTGAAGCATCGACTCCATGTCGGAGCGACCGTTGCCGGCGCGAGTTGCGGGAGCCGCCGCCGGCTCGCTTCCGAACGGATCTTCCTCTGGTTCGGTGATGCCGGCGCCCGCGCCTTCGAACGGATTCGGCGTGGAGACGGTGCGGAACGTGCCGCCTTCGGTCCGCATCGACAGCTTCGGTGTGCCGGCCGACCCGGGCGTCGCCCCCGACTTTGCAGTCATGTCCGGAGCAGCGAGCGGCGCCGCGTCTTTGAGCGACGTGTCCACGTTGTTCTTGAGATTCTCCAGGATCCGCGTGATGGCTGCGCGCAGAGTCGCGGTCACTCCGGTACCCGCAATCGCGGCCGCCTCGACGATCGGCGCCTTGCCTGGATTCAGATACGCGCTCATCTCTTCGACCGAGTCCACGTTCGGCAGATCGCGTTTGTTGTACTGAAACACGATCGCGACTTTGTCGGGGTCGAGACGATTGATTCGCAAATTCGTCTTGAGGTTTTCGAAACTGTCGACGTTCGCTGCGCGCATGTTGTTCTGAGAGTCGGCCACA
>DASVHS010000723.1:0-8831 GCA_036382495.1 Thermoanaerobaculia bacterium
TCGAGCGACGCGAATCGTCGCAGCGGAATCGTTTTGCGAATCCCCTCTTCGATCGCCGGATCGGGAAACAGTCGTTTCGACGCGCCCTCGGTGTGCACCGGTCCCGGAGCGATCGCATTGACGCGGATCTTGTGACGCGCCCATTCCACGGCCAGCGTCTGCGTCATCGCCATCACGCCTGCCTTCGCGCTCGCGGAGTGGACGACGCCCGGCGCGCCGGTCCACGCGTAGTTCGCGATGACGTTGAGGATCGTGCCGCCGTTCTTCTTCGCAATCATGCGCTTGCCGACCGCGCTCGTGCAGTAGAACGTGCCGTTGAGCACGATGCCGATCACCGAGTTCCAACCGTTGGTCGACAGATCTTCGGACGGCACGATGAAATTGCCGGCGGCGTTGTTGACGAGAAAGTCGATGCGGCCGTGTGCCGTCTCGACGCGCGCCGCCATCGCTTCGACAGCCTCCGCCTCGCGCACGTCGACAACGTGGTAGTGCGCGGCATCACCGTGGGTTTCCGAGCGGATCTGCTCGACTGCCGCCTTAAGCTTGTCTTCCTTGCGGCTGGCCAGGACGACGGTGGCGCCGAGCCGGGCCATCTCGCGCGAGATCGCGAAACCGATTCCCGTGGCACCGCCGGTGATGATTCCAACCCGATTCGCGAACGTTTTTTCCGGAAGCATTGCGGCGCGGACAATATCACCCACGTGCACCTATAATCGCGGCCGATGCGACGTGTGGCAGGAGTGATCGGCGTGACCCTCGCCCTCATCGCATGTTCCGAAACGAAGACAAGAGACAAGCCGCTCAGCGAGCCGGGCGAGAAGGTCTACACACTGACAGGAAAGATCCTGGCGCGGGATGGCGGCGAGAACACGGTGCGTCTGGACCACGACTCGATCCCCGGTTTCATGGAAGCCATGACGATGGACTACAGCGTACGCGGCGCGAGTGTGGCTGCGCTCCCTCCTGACGGAACACGCGTCGTCACGACGCTTCACGTCACGAACAACGGCTTCTGGATCACCGGCGTGAAAAGGGCTCATTAGTGGATGAGCGTCGCGAATATCAGCGCCTCGCGCTGACGAGCCCTCTCAACGGGCGATTTCTCAAAATGAAAATACGGCTCCTCGACGTGAGTGCCACCGGCGCGCTCATCGAGTCCGACGTCGAGATCGCGTCCGGCAGGCGCGGAACGCTCACGTTCACATGGCGGAAGAACAAGGTGAAGATCAAGGCGGAGGCGGTCCGGACGATGTCGGATCAGGCCGGACTCCACTTCACGGAAGACAGTGACCATCTCCGTCAGCTCATCGCCGATTCCGCAACGGAGGTGTTGCGCGCGCAAGAGGCGAACATGGAGGGCGACCGCAAGCGCAATGTCATCGCCGGCGACGAAACGCTCACGACCGCATCGGCGGGAATGCGTGCCGCCGGTTACGTGACCTGGACGCTGCTGCCGGAAGGCTGGAAACGCCGGAAGTCGCTGCTGCCGGATCAACCCGACAACGGATTCACTCTGGCCGCGAGCGAACCGGAAGATCAGGTCGTGCTCCTTCGAAATACGTACGAGAACGGCGATGAAGAACAGCGCCGCCTTACGCGGTTGCTCGCCGAGCTGAGCGTGGCGACGGTTCGACCAGCCCCTTGAGTTTCATCGCCGAGCGGCGCAGCAACGGCCGGAAAATCGGGATGATCGCGGCGACGACTTCGACGACGAACGAGATCGGCTCGAACAGCGTGACCTTGAGCGGCACCCTCCGCGAAACGGGACGAACGCGAAACCGCCGGCGCAGCAGGATCGCGCAGAGCACCGTCACCTTCGCGGCGTGCACGCGGTCGCACGTGACGACGTAGCGGCGCACGGGAAAGAGCTTCTCCGCCATCTCGCGCGCGTAGACGATGTTCTCGAGCGTCGTCATCGCACGTTCCTCGAGGAAGACGACCGGATCGACGAGATGCTCAGCGAGGGCGCGAGTCATCGCCTGCGCTTCGGAGTCGTCGATCGTCGGAGAAGTACGGCCGCCGCTGAGGACGAGCGCGTCGCATCGCTCGTCATCGAGAACGGCGGCGACGCGGCGTACGTAATCGCGCAGGTCCGTGTGCAGGTCGTACCCGCAAACGATTGCGATACTGGTCACGGATTCGATCTTAGCCGTTTGTGCGCCAAAGTTCGGACAGGACAGGCGCGAAGAGAAGCACCGGGAGTGACGAACCTGTGTCAACTCTCGTGCTCCCGATCTCGAGCCATCCCAGACCGTTTGCTCCGACCATCGACGTCGAGACACCCGATCCCTGTGCTCGCGCCGGATAAGCGACGAGATCTCCGTCCTGCGCAACGACCTGGACGCGGAAGTACATGCGCCGGTCGCCGCGCGAGTCGAACGGAACAGCGGCGCGGGCGTTAACCGCCGGCAGCAGCAGGTTGGAAGTCTGTCCCATCATTTTGCGAAGCGCCGGCCGGACGAACAGGAGAAATCCGACGATGCAGGAGACCGGATTGCCGGGCAACCCGAAGATCGGCCGCTCACGCGCGCGCGAAAAAATGATTGGCTTCCCCGGCTTCATCAACACCTGCCAGAACTTCGTGTCGGCGCCGATCTCATCGAGCGCGTCTTTCACGAAATCGTATGCGCCCTGGGAGACGCCGCCAGAGCTGACCACGACATCCGATTCGAGAGCGGTAATCAAGACTCGCTTCGTCGCCTCGCGATCATCAGCGACCGGCGGCAGCACGCGCGGCTCGCAGCCGGCGTCACGAGTCAGCGCAGCCAGCGCATGCGAGTTTGAATTCGCGATCTTTCCGCTGACGATCTCGTCGCCGGTCGAGAGAATCGCAACCGACAGTTTCCGGCCGGCGCGCACCGCATGTCTGCGGACGTTCGCGATCACGCCGAGCTCGCCGGCGCCGATCGGCAGTCCCGCGCGCAGGACGACATCGCCTCGCCGCATGTCTTCCCCGCGACGCCGGACGTTCGTCCCGGCATCAATCGCGCGAAAAACTTTGACCTCGTCGCGGCCCGCATCCGTCTGTTCAACCTGCACGACGGCATCAGCGCCGGCCGGAATCGCCCCGCCGGTCATGATGCGAACGGCCATACCCGCCGACACGCTGACCGACGGATCACCGTCCGCCGCGACATCGTCGACGACTCTCAAGATCGCCGGCTGCGACTCGCTGGCGTGTGCAACATCGGCCGCGCGAACCGCGTAGCCGTCCATCGCACTGTTGTCGGCGCGCGGCACATCTTCCGGCGCGACGATGTCTTCGCGCAGCACGCGACCGTGCGCCTCCGCGAGCGGCACATCTTCAGGCGGCAACGCAGCGACCTCGGCGAGAACGCGCGATTGCGCTTCTTCGACGGTGATCAGCCCTTCGCGTTGCCTCGTACGCTGGAACGAGCCCACGGCGCGATCATAGCCGCCAACACCTTAGAATCAGGGCCGGTGGGATCGCAGCCGTAGAATCATTCTTGCAAGGGAGCTCATCAGCCATGACGCAAGTCGAGACGCTGCCGTCGAGTCGCCGGACCGCCCGAACGGCGCGCATTCCGGTCGCCGTCCTCGGTGCGACCGGATCGGTCGGACAGAGGTTCGTGCAGCTGCTCGAAGACCACCCCTGGTTCCGGCTGGCCGAGGTCGTGGCGTCGGAGCGGAGCGCGGGCAAGAGCTACGGCGACGCCGCGGACTGGCGGCTCGACACGTTGCTCCCCGACACGGCCGCCGCGCTCCGAGTGAAAGAGCTCGGCGCCGATCTCGAGTCGCGGCTCGTCTTCTCCGGCCTCGATTCATCCGTCGCCGGCGAAGCCGAGGATCTGTATGCGAACCGGGGATACGTCGTCGTTTCGAACTCGAAGAATCATCGGATGGACGACGACGTCCCGCTTCTGATCCCCGAAATCAACCCCGATCACATCGACGCTGTCGAGCGCCAGAGAAAACGTCGCGGATCGCGCGGATACATCGTCACGAACCCGAACTGTTCGACGATCGGACTGGCGATGGCCATCGCACCGCTCGAACGCCAGTTCGGTGTGAAGACGCTTCACGTGACGACGATGCAGGCGATCTCCGGCGCCGGTTACGCCGGCGTGGCCTCGTACGCGATCCTCGACAACGTGATCCCGTACATTTCCGGCGAGGAAGGAAAGATCGAGTCGGAGCCGCGGAAGATTCTCGGCCGCTGGGATGGAGCGCGATTCGTGGCGATGGACTGCACGATCTCCGCGCAGGTCAATCGCGTACCGACGATCGACGGCCATCTGATGTCGATCTCACTGGCGTTGCGCGAACGTGCCACGCTCGCGGACATCCAGCGCGCCATCGAGACATTCACCGGCGAACCGCAGAAGCGCGACCTTCCGTCCGCTCCAAAGCATCCCCTCCATTACGTTGCAGGCGACGATCGTCCCCAGCCGCGGCTCGATCGCGATCGCGAGAACGGAATGGCGGTCTCGGTCGGCCGGCTCCGCACCTGCCCGATCCTCGACATCCGCATGGTCGCGCTGGTCCACAACACGATTCGCGGCGCGGCCGGAGCAGCGCTCTTGAATGCGGAGCTGTTGGAAGCGAGAGGACTCCTGTGATCGTCATCAAATTCGGCGGCACTTCGGTCGGCGACGCGCTTCGTGTCGCCGGCGCGATCGAGATCGTGGAAGCACGGCGGCAGCAGAAGCCGATCGTCGTCGTGTCTGCGCTGGCCGGAGTCACGAACGAGCTCGTCGCGGCGACGGAAGCGGCGCGTGCATGCGACGCCGATCGCGTCGACGAAATCATCCGACGTGTGCGGCAGCGTCATGAAGACGTCGCGCTCCAGCTTGTGCAGCAGAAGATCGACTTCTTCGAGGCGTTCACGAAGCAGCTCGACAAACAGATCGACCAGATTCACACCATCCTCCGCGGCATCGCCCTCCTCGGCGAAATCACGATGCGCGCGAAGGACAAGGTCGTCGCCATCGGCGAGAAACTGTCGTCCGTCCTCTTCGCGTATTCGATGATGATGCGAGCGCTGCCCAGCGAGCACGTCGACTCGGAAGAAGTGGTGATCACCGACAGCCGGTTCGGCGAGGCGAGCCCGCTGATGGACGAGACGCGCGATGCCGCGCGCCGCGTTCTGCTCCCGCTCATCGAGCGCAACCTCATCCCGGTCATGGGCGGCTTCATCGGACGCACACGCGACGGTGCGACGACGACTCTCGGCCGAGGCGGATCCGATTACAGCGCCGCGATCGTCGGGGCGGCAGTCGGCGCGGACGAGATCCAGATCTGGACGGACGTCGACGGCATGATGACTTGCGATCCGCGACTCATCCCCGGCGCGCGCGTCATCGAACGCATTTCCTACGTCGAAGCGGCGGAGCTGGCGTGGTTCGGCGCGAAAGTCCTGCACCCGAAGACGATCGCGCCGGCGGTCGAGCAGAACATCCCCGTGCGCGTCCTCAACACGCACAACGTCTCGAGCGCGGGAACGCTCGTCACCGCCGAGGGCGACACGCGCGAGCATGGTCCGCGTGCGATCGCGGTGAAGAAAGGCGTGACCGTCGTCCACATGACATCGAACAAGATGCTCGGCGCTCATGGATTTCTGGCGCGGCTGTTCGCGGTGTTCGAGCAACTCGAGATCTCCGTCGACCTGATCACGACGTCGGAGGTATCGGTCTCCGTCACAATCGACGAGAACCAGAACCTGCAGTCACTCGTGCAGAAACTCGCGCCGGTGGCCGACGTGAACGTGATCGACAAGCAGTGCATCGTCGCGGTCGTCGGCCGCAACCTGATGCACGACTCCGAAGTCGCCGGCCGTATTTTCGAATCGCTGAAAGGCGTGCCGATCGCGATGTTCTCGATGGGCACATCCGGCCTGAACCTGTCGATCGTCATGGAGGAGCAGCATGCTGATCGCGCGGTGAAGTCGATTCACCGCGCGCTGTTCGAGACCCCGGTCGAGGTTTCGTAGTGCGCATCGCCATTCACGGCTACGGCAAGATGGGCAGGGCGGTCGAGAAAGTTGCTCTCGAGGCGAAGCACGATGTCGCCGTCCTTGCACGAGATCAGCGCGATGTGCAGGCCGACGTCATCATCGATTTCTCCAACGCTGAGGCGGTCGAGCAAGCAGTCGATCTCGCGTGCAGCAGAAAGATCGCGCTGGTGATCGGCACAACCGGATGGAACGATCGCATCGATTCCGTGCGCAAACAGATCGAGAACGCCGGCATCGCCGCCGTGTACGCGTCGAACTTCTCGCCCGGGGCCCAGGTCACGTTTGCGGTCGCGCGTCGCGCCGGTGAGCTGCTCGCACGATTCCCGCAATACTCGGCGGGCATGGAAGAGCGTCATCACGCACACAAGAAAGATGCGCCGAGCGGCACCGCGCTGCGGATCGCTCGCGAAGTGAAAGAAGGCAGCGGCGGCAGACTCGATCCCGCGATCACTTCATCGCGCGTAGGAGGCGAGTTCGGCCTTCACACGCTGTTTTTTGATTCGCCCGATGACCTCATCGAGATCTCGCATCGTTCGCGCGGACGCGAAGGCTTCGCCCGCGGAGCGCTCATGGCTGCGGAGATGCTTCGCGGACGAAAGGGCCTGATTCGATTCGAAGAGATGGTGATGTCATGAGCTTCCGTGGACTGGGCACCGCGCTCGTCACGCCGTTCACGACGACCGGCGCGCTCGACGAACGTGCGCTCGAGAAATTCGTCGACTTTCAGATCGACGGCGGCGTGAACTTCCTCGTCCCGTGCGGTACGACCGGCGAGAATCCGGCGCTGACGCAGGACGAACATCGCCGCGTCGTCGAGATCGTCATCAAACGGGCCAAGGGCCGCGTGCCCGTTCTCGCCGGAGCAGGAAGCAACTCCACCGACAAAGCCATCGAGCTCGCGCAAATCGCCATCGACCTCGGCGCCGACGGCATTCTCACGATCACGCCGTACTACAACAAGCCGAGCCCCGACGGCCTGCGCCGCCACTTCGGCATGCAGGCCGCGGCGATCGAGAAAAAGAAATCGCGCTTTCCGATGATCATGTACAACGTCCCCGGCCGCACCGGCGTGAACATGACCGCGGCGACGACGGTGCAGATTGCGAACGAGATCCCGAACGTCATCGGCGTGAAGGAAGCGTCCGGCAACATGGAGCAGATCCTCCAGATCCTCCGAGATCGTCCGAAAGGTTTTCTCGTGCTCAGCGGCGATGACGCGTGGGCCCTCCCGCTCCTCGGTGCGGGCGCTGACGGACTGATCTCCGTCGCCAGCAACGAGGTCCCGAAACTGATGCGACAACTCGTCGACAAGAAATCGATCGAGATTCACAACCGTCTCCTGCCTCTGCTCCTCGGCAACTTCATCGAGTCGAATCCCGGACCGGTGAAAGCGGCGATGAAGATGATGCGGATCCTCGAGAATGATACGGTTCGTCCGCCGCTCGCACCGGTGACCGACGCGAATCGGCAGACACTCGAAGCGATCCTTCGCGAATGTGAGCTGTTGTAGATGGTGACGATCGAAGAACGCATAGCCGCGCTGAAGTCGACCACCGACCGCGCCGAAGCGGTCAAGGTGATCGGACTCTTCCTCTCGGAACTGGAAAAAGGAACGGTGCGCGCCGCGGCCCGCGATGACATGGGCGAGTGGAAAACCCATGCGTGGGTGAAGGAAGGAATCCTCGCCGCATTCCGGTTCGGCGTACTGACGGAGTTCGCATCCGGCTCGCTCTCCTTCGTCGACAAGGACACGATTCCCGCGCGTCGTTTCAAAGTGCAGGACGGGATTCGCATCGTGCCGGGCGGTTCGTCGATCCGCCGCGGCGCCTACGTCGGCAAAGGTGTCGTGATGATGCCGCCTGCATTCGTCAACGTCGGCGCGTACGTCGATGAAGACACGATGATCGACTCGCACGCGCTCGTCGGCTCTTGCGCACAGATCGGGAAGCGCGTGCACCTCAGCGCCGCGGCGCAGATCGGCGGCGTGCTCGAGCCGATCGGCAACATCCCCGTCATCATCGAGGACGACGTTGTCGTGGGCGGCAACTCGGGCATCTACGAAGGGACGATCGTCCGGACGCGCGCCGTCATCGGCGCCGGCGTCGTCATCACGGGATCGACGCCGGTTTACGACATCGTCCGCGGCCAGGTCTATCGAAAAGCGCCCGACCGCCCTCTGGAGATCCCGTACGGCGCCGTCGTCATACCGGGCTCGCGCAAGATGAAAGGCGCGTTCGCCGAAGAGCACGATCTGCAGATCAACACGCCGATGATCGTGAAGTATCGCGACGAGAAGACGGACGCATCGACCGCGCTTGAAGAAGCGCTGCGTTAGGCCCTACCTAGGCGCTGGGAGTTACGCGCTAAACGGTCTTCCTAGGGCCTAGGGCCTGGGACCTTTCTCCACGATCGCTTCCAACCTTCGGTTCTTCTGCCGATTCGCTTCCGTGTCGTTCGGCGCGATCGGCTTCGTCTTCCCCCAGCCTTTCGTGACGAACTTCGCCGCGTCGAGCTTCTCGTTCGTCACGAGCCACAGCTTTACCGACTCCGCGCGACGCTCGGACAACGACTGGTTGTACTGATCGTTTCCGACCGCGTCGGTGTGACCTTCCAGCCGAGTGTGCCCGTTCGGATTCGCGCGAATGATCGTGGCGAGATTCGCGAGCGCCTTCGCGGCATCGGGACGGATGTCGGCTTTGTCAAAGTCGAACAACACATCGGCCGGCAGATTGATGTGAATCTCGAGGGCGTTCTCCTGCGCGTTGAGCGCGTCCATCGCCTGGCGGACCTGCGATACCGACGCGACGATGCCCTGCGCCTCGAGTCCGACGATGTTGAGCACCAACGGCTTGATGGC